>NZ_JASJFF010000359.1:0-1341 GCF_030065435.1 Microcystis sp. M53603_WE2 | reverse complement strand
CAAGAAGGATAATGCAAGGTTTTTGAAAGTCCCAATCCTATTTTCTTGCACTAACATCGGACTTTAACAGGTCAAAAGCCTTATTTTAAAAGGGTTTTACCATTATTCAGCAAGCCCTATTTAATTTTCCGATCGATTCTCTCTCTACACCTTCCCCCTCTCTCCGCGAGATGGAGTGGTTGATAATGCCATTAACCCACCCCATTTCCACAGAAAAGGGCTAAATATAAAAATTCCCCCTAGTTTTAGGGGGATTCGGCCATCTATTTGAACATATTACTCACGGAATTGTCCTCATGAATGCGCCATATTGCCTCCCCCAGAATCGGGGCAACCGGCAAGACTTTCAGTTGCGGGAAAAGATGTTCTTGGGGGACGGGAATCGTGTTAGTAACGATCACTTCCTCGACTATGCCACTGGATAAACGCTCGATCGCCGGACCAGAAAAAACCGGATGGGTGGCACAAGCATAAACCTGTCGCGCCCCCTTGGCTTTCAGTAACTGCGCCCCTTGAGCGATCGTACCGGCCGTATCGATCATATCATCGACTAAAACCGCCGTTTTATCCTTAACATCGCCGATCAAGTTCATCACTTCCGCCACATTATGGGTTTGCCGGCGTTTATCAATAATTGCTAGGGGAGCATCACTGAGTTTTTTGGCAAAAGCCCGCGCCCTGGCCACCCCACCCACATCGGGAGAAACCACGACGATATCGGGTAATTGTTTACTGAGAAGATAGTCCACCACCACTGGGGAACCGTAAACGTGATCGAAGGGAATATCGAAATAACCTTGAATTTGGGACGAATGCAAATCCATGGCCAACACGCGACTTGCCCCCGCTTCCGTGATCAGATTAGCCACCAGTTTAGCGGCGATCGATTCCCGGCCGGCGGTTTTGCGATCGGCGCGAGCATAACCATAATAGGGAATTACGGCGGTAATTTGTCGGGCAGAAGCACGACGACAGGCATCAATCATGATCAACAATTCCATCAAATGATCGTTGACGGGATTGCAACAGGGTTGAATTAAATAGACATCACAGCCCCGGATCGATTCCTGAATCTGGATGTACAATTCACCATCGGCGAAACGTTTACGAATCATCGGACCCACATCCATGCCCAGATAACGGGCCACCTCTTGGGCAAGAGAGACATTAGCGGATCCCGAAAAGAGACGAAGACGATTGCTGTCCGACGCGGCGGGAAACATCGGATGTCGCATCAAAGTAGCAGAATAGCTCACAGCAGATTCTTTACCCTCAAACTCAAGGCACTTTTTTCTATCATCTCAGTTTTGTTGAAAATCTGAGTGGATTTCTTTGTTAGAT
>NZ_JASJFF010000945.1:0-3007 GCF_030065435.1 Microcystis sp. M53603_WE2 | reverse complement strand
ATTTTACCCCCGATCCCTCCAATGGTCGGCACTTTTTGAGGGAAAAAAAGTCTAAAAGCCTTATCCAACAAGGTTTTTAGATTTATTCAGCAAGCCCTAATTAAATTGAAGATAAATCCCCCCTTGATCCCCCTTGATAAGGGGGGTGTCTGATAATTTTTAACACCTACCTACTTAAATTAATCTTTAATATTTAATTAATCTCTGAAAGATTAATAAGGTACGGTTCTAAACTCCACGCAATTATTACTAGGATTATAGAGAGTGTAAACTGCTTTATTTAATTCTTTACCAACGCTACCAACCCCAATTAAACGCTTATCTTGAATCGTCAAAGTTTGGCTTGGTTGCCGTTTATCTAAAGTAGTAACAGTGCTGGTTAAATTAGCAGACTGTAAAGAATAATCAAAAACTTTTCCCGCACGACCACAAAATAGATTATTAACTCCCACCCGTTGCAGTCGATCTAAAATTTGCCATGGGGGAGTATCGGGGGTTAATTCTTCACTAACACTGACACTACTGCCATGAATTAATAAACAATCCAACTCGACAAAACCAAAATCGAGATTTCGTAACCATTGCACCGTTTCCAAAGAAACTGCGTCCCAGAGTTGTTTAGTGCTATCAATTCCATGTTTATCGATTAATTCCGTCGGTTCTCCTGTGGCTCCTAAACTGTGTAAAATTAGACATTGTTCTTCCCACCATCCCCGACAAACCTGCGGATATAAGTTATTTTTAGTGGGATAACGTATTTGTTCTACCAGCATTTCACTATCGGGATTAACGCCGATAAAATCTCCTAAAATATATAAATTTTCTACAGTAACTGACCGTTGCTGAATATCTTCCAAGACCGCTTGATAGGCTGGTAAATTACCTTGAATACCGCTTAAAATCGCCCACATAATTTCTTGATTTATCACAAATTAACGTTCGCAAACATGAGTCGGATCATCGGCTTTTTCCGCATATTCTAGACCCTTAGCCAATCGCCAAGCGAAAATAGGAGGTAAACCCGATGCTAAAATAGCCTGACAGGTTTCCTGATAGTTATAGGCCACTTCTCGCAGTTGTACCGCTGCCGTTTCTCGATCGTAAATCACATAGGTGGCATTTGGACGACCGTGACGCGGTTCTCCCACCGATCCCACGTTGATGATACGTTTAACCGGTGTGGTAAATTGCCGCGACTGTTCCCCATCGGGTTGATACACTTTTATTTGCAAGCTTCCCGCGTCGAGAGTGCGAATGTAGGGGATGTGGGTATGTCCACAGAATAAAACCTCTGTATCTACCGATAAAACCCGTTCTAAAGCCGTAAAAGCGTCCATTTCGGCTAAAAGGTACTCATGGTTACTTTGGGGACTACCATGGACAAAACAGAGGTGATCTAGCTTAAAAATTTCGGGCAGTTTTGACAAATAATTACGGTTTTCTGGGGTGATTATTTGATTTGTCCACTCATGAGCTAATCTACCCCGTTTTTCTGCTAAAAGCGACGGATAACTGCATTCACAGGCATTTAATCCCTCGACGATATCCTCATCCCAACACCCTTGTACTGTAGTAATCCCCAGTTGACGGATTTTTTCCACCACTTGGTTAGGATGGGGTCCATACCCAACTAAATCCCCTAAACAGTAGATTTCTTGACAACCCTGTTGGTCTAAATCTTGCAAAACAGCATTAAAAGCGGGCATATTGCCATGAATACAGGATAAAACGGCTATTTTCATCAGATTAACTCCATTTCTGGCTCTAAAGATTCTTGAAATTGTTGTTGATAATACAAAAGTGCCTCATCGGACAGACAACAATCACTCAGGGTATCGGCAATTGTCGGTTTATCGAGATTGCGACCGACGATTTCAATCCCACTGAAGCGATTCGGTCTCCCATCGAGATTTAAGGGGAAATTTAAGCTTTGAAAGTCTTTTTCTGGCCATTCATCCATAAATTCCCCATAAATACACTGACCATCGATGATATCGAAGATACTTTTAACCCGCAGCACTTCCCCATAGGCCCCTTGGGTTAATTCTGTCCAAAAGGTGGTTAAACTGGAAAAATCGAGGATTTCTCCCGTTAAAACGGCTCTATAAATCTGTATTTCTCGTTTTTTTAACCATTGATCACCTTTTATGGTTGTTTTGACGGGACTGATGACTATTTCATCGACGGGAACTTGTCCTTCGGGGATTTCTTCGTCTGGAGACGTAATCGCTACCCGATGACAATTGAGGGGTTTTAGAAAGCTTTCGAGGGATTGCGTGTCTAAATGCCATGGTACTTCCATGTAGATCGTGTTTTCCATGGATAAACTGCTCAAAAGGTCTTCTTCTTCCCTAGAAATAGAGGACAACTGGGGAAAGTCATTCTGTAAAGTGAGATGATCAATGGGAAAAGTTTCCGTCTGGGGACTAAAATATAGACTTGGCTGCTTGCTTTGGGCGATTTGTTGGCGAATCCAATGGGTTTTTCCCGCAGCTATACCCCCCGTCACCACGATAATCATTTTGCTCCTTCTTTATTGTGGTAATGATAATCATTCTAGCATAAGTTAGATTGGGGCAAGTAATCTTCCTTAACCAATCCTCTAGACTTAGCCAGGTTATTTTGGGAAAAATTGGCGGTTTCTTGGGATATTAATCATGGTTATGGCTCTTTTCTCTAGGATACCATTGGCTTTGTCCATCGGGTAAATCAACTAAGGTAATTCCCCTCGTTTTTAATTGTTCCCTTAATCGATCGCCGCTTCCGTAAAGTGCAAGGGTTTGCGATAATGAGCTTGGAGAACAAAGAGATGTAAACCATTGGATCGAGGGTTCGTTAAATTTTAAAGTTTTTATCCATAAATCATTAGAGTTCTTGCATAATTAATTTTTGAGAGTTCAAAAACAGCAAAAATAAGGATTAAATGGCATAAAATCTGTAAATAGACCATTTAATTGATTATTATTCATTCTTAATTCTCCTGACTACTGACTACTGGCTCCTGACT
>NZ_JASJFF010000271.1:0-1417 GCF_030065435.1 Microcystis sp. M53603_WE2 | reverse complement strand
TGTCCAGGTGGAATCCCTCAATCAAACGGCACACTTAGGGATAGCTTTACCCCCACCGCGTCCTCCTTTCCAAGGATCGAGGCTGCTGCTTGTGCGTCACGGAGAAACCCAATGGAATCGGGATAAACGTTTTCAAGGTGTGCGCGATATTCCCCTCAATGATAATGGCAAAGCTCAAGCTGAGAAAGCCGCCGAATTTCTGCGAGAAACGGCGATAAATCACGCTGTCACCAGTCCTTTATCCCGTCCCAAGGAAACTGCCCAAATTATCCTGCAATATCACCCCGATGTCACCTTAGATACCCAAGTAGATCTGACAGAAATCTGTCACGGACTTTGGGAAGGTAAATTAGAGGAGGAAATTGAAGCGAGTTTCCCCGGGATGTTAGAAGACTGGAAAAATGCCCCAGAAACCGTGCAAATGCCGGAAGGGGAGAATTTACAGGAAGTTTGGGATCGAGCGATCGCTTGTTGGCAGCAAATCGTTAAAACCTATAGTAATAGTGATAGTCCTAAGACAATTATGGTAGTGGCCCACGATGCCATTAATAAGGTGATTCTTTGTTATTTATTGGGTTTAAAACCCGCCAATTTCTGGAATATTAAACAGGGAAATGGCGCGGTTAGTGTTATCGATTATCCCAAAGGAGTTGACTCTCAACCGGTCCTGCAAGCAATTAATATTACCTCTCATCTAGGATCGGGAATACTCGATCGCACGGCAGCCGGTGCTTTATAACAGTTATCAGTTATCAGTTATCAGTGGGTAAGTTAACAGTTATCAGATTTGAGTTTTAAGTGAGCAGTATGGGGCGCATCTCATTTTTGCAAATCTAGCAAGTTGGGATTTTTAAGGGGAAACTCTCTTTTAAAATCGGACATTACTTCTGATTTTATCACTCAATCCAAGCCTTTGGGGGGTTCTACCCCCCAAACCCCCCGTTGGGGTCGTGGCGCCGCCCCCAAACCCCCCGCGCATTAGCTTTTCGGTGGGATGCTTACAGGCAGCTGCTGATACATTTGTCATCATTTAAGAGTCACTAATAATTGCTGATTGTCGGTATTTCTGCTAATGTCAGATGCACCCACAGTATGTGTTAAGTGAGCAGTATTAAATAGCACTTGCCTACTGTCTTTTCACTGTTTACTGATTACTGATTACTGATCACTTCTCACTTTCAATCTGCTTGTCAGCCGGTCAGCTGCCCTTGGCTTTCTTAATTAACAACAGACTGCCCCCAAGTATGGCGAAAGCAGTAACCATATTGGGTTCAGAAACTTTGGTGGCAAAGGAAGCATTGTCAATACTAAAACTATCGACATCTGTTGTATTATTGGCAAAGATAACAGAACTAAATTCTGCTGTCCCGATAATACCGAGAAACCCATTCTCTCCACCAATTGTAGGATTGATAGA
>NZ_JASJFF010001005.1:0-3973 GCF_030065435.1 Microcystis sp. M53603_WE2 | reverse complement strand
TATCAAGCTATCCCTTATAGGGATCTTTCTTAACAATTTTTGCAGTAAGCACTCCAACCCTTATCCTGACTTGATTTCAGTTTTTTCTTTGTCAGTAAGGGTGTCAACAAGGAATATTAGAAATTGTTAACCGAGTCTTGAAAGCCTTGTGCTACAAAGGTTTGAAATGTTAAGAAAGATGTGACTAAAGGACAGCTTATCAAGGGGGGCAGGGGGGATCGAACCTAAAATCCCTTTTTAATTTAATTATAACCAGCTACTTAGCTGCATCTCGATGGATTTCTTCCTCCCCGAACCGATCGAGAAGTTGCCGGGTTAATCTAGGATTAGCTCCTGATAACGGCTGTAGAGAGGACAAAAATATGATAGCGACAATAATCGATCGCCTTACGGAAACCAACCCGCAAATTATGCGAGAATGGCAAGGAAGATTAACCCCGAAAAATATCTCGATCGCCTCAGTCATCTCCCTAGTTGGTCAATTATTAGTTTATTTATACTATCAAAATCTCTTGCCAGTAGCGGCGGGATTTAGTCGTTACTGTACCGCTAATCCCCCCAATAACAACGATTATTATCACTATAGTGGGATTAAATACTGCATCCAAGACTTAAATGGTGAATGGATGATTATCTCCCGGTTATGGTGGTTAGATATCTTCACTTTTCTGAGCATTACCGGCATTTTCGCTCTTTTAGTGGTGGGAACCTATCAATTAATCGCCGATCTTTCCGGGGAAGAACGCCGGGGTACACTTAATTTTATCCGTCTGAGTCCCCAACCCGCCAGAACAATTTTTATCGGCAAAATTTTCGGGGTTCCCATTCTCCTCTATCTCGTCTGTCTTCTCGCTTTACCCTTTCACTTGGGGGCGGGTTTATTAGCAGGTATTCCCTTGTCATTAATTTTAGCCTTCTACGCGGTTCTGATCGCTAGTTGTGCCTTTTTCTATCATGCCGCCCTTAGTTTCGCTTTAGCCACGCCATGGTTAGGGGGATTTCAACCCTGGTTAGGCAGCGCTACAGTCTTAATCTTTGTGTTTTATAGCACTATGTTTACTTTATCGGGCTATGGTGGTTCCCGTACCCCCTTTGATTGGTTAATTCTCTTTAATCCTAGTTTTGTCCTCCCCTATCTAGTTAAATCTACTTTTCTCCCCCCCGATGCGGTACGCTATCTAGGAATCTCACAAATCTTTGATCTGCGTTGGTACGGTCAATCTCTCTGGCAATCGGTTATAGTGGGTATTAGCTTAATTTTGCTCAATTTTGCCCTCTGTACCTACGGTTTAACCCGAGTTCTCCAGCGTCGCTTCCATAATCCCCTCGCTACTCTTGTTAGTAAACCCCAAAGTTACTGGATGATGGGCTGTTTTAGCGCTATTAGCCTAGGTTTTGTCTTCCAAACTCTGCAACCGAGCTATATTTTCGATAATTTTGCGATTCTTAGCGTTTTTGTGGCAATTTTTGGCTTGTTAATCCTTTTTGCCCTCACTCCCCCCCGTCAAACTCTCCAAGATTGGACTCGCTATCGTCATTTGCAAGGAAAAACGGGCATTAGTCTGGGAAAAGCTTTAATCTTTGGCGAAAAAAGTCCTTCTACCCTAGCCATGGCTATTAACGTCGCCATTGCCATTTTATTCATTCTTCCCGCTATTTTTATCGCCCCTCTCGATCAATATAAACTAGCCACTGCAGCCGGGTTTCTCTTGGCAATGAACATGATTTTAGTCTATGCCGCTATCGCCCAATTATTGATGTTAGCCAGCACAAATAAACGCGCTTTGCTGGCAGCCACTAGCATCGGCATTTTGATTATTTTCCCCTTCCTCTGTTTTGCTGTCTTGAGAGTTAATCCCAGTCAATCTCCGCTTTTATGGTTTTTTACTTTTCTTCCCATTGCCGCTACTAAATACGCTACATTTCCCTCTTTCGCTTTGGCAATCTTCAGTCAGTGGTTGGGTTTAACCCTCGTCGGATGGCAAATTAATCGGCAATTAAATCGCCTTGGTGCCTCGGCAACTAAAGCGTTAATGCCAAGCTAGAAAATACCGACTCACAGGGGGAATTAAATAATATCTCTGCTGACAATTTTCTCCCCTTGAGTGTCGGTTAAATTTTTTTTCCCAAAAAGCTTGACAAAACCCCACGACTTGACAGATAATTTCTTATAGAATGGGAATCCGTGCCTGCCTGCAAACCCCCTCTTTTCAGGTCAAATAAAGCTCCAAAGAATTAACCCCAAAAAGTAGGGGGAGTTAATTTCAGTTCCGGTGCTGATTAGGAGCATCTTTCAATTTGACAACGCCTATTGTAGGGCTAATTCATGAATTAGCCCTACACCTAGTGATTTCAGTTCCGGTGCTGATTAGGAGCATCTTTCAATTTGACAACGCCACATTTTTACCCCACCACCGATAAACTATCAACGATTAGCGAGGGAGTATAACAGGAGCCATTCCATTGGTTATCGGCCCCCAGAGCGATTAAATTCTGCAAAGCCGTATAAACATTTCCCGTCACCATTGTATCTTTAACGCGTCCGGTGATTTTGCCCTTTTCTATGCGATAACCCAGATCGATATTGACAGAAAAATCGCCAGAAATATCGGCCCCATGACCTAAAATTTGGTCGATAACTAGGCCCTCATCTATTTGCGAGATTAAATCCTCTAAAGTTCCCTCTCCCGGTGCCACGATTAAATTAACCAAATCCGGCATGGGATAAACCCCTAAACTAGGACGAAAACCGTTCCCCGTCGGAGTAGTTTTTAATAGTCTGGCTGTGGTACGATCGCTATAGAATTCTTTAACTCTACCTCCCTCAATTAAAGATAAAAATTTGGTAGGAGTTCCCTCATCATCAAAGGGACAACTATAGGGTTCTCGGTCTGGTTGTTGGGATAAAGTCAACTTTTCTGACATCACCAATTGACCGATTTTATCACTCCAGGGCGAAGACTTTTCTAAGATCTGTTTACCATTTAAAGCCATCGCCACCGTACCCCATAACAGGGTAACTGCATTAGCAGTCAATAAAATTGGTAATTTTCCCGTGGGACTATCCACATTATTGGCTGCCCATTGTAGTCGCTGCAATAACTGTTTAATTACCGTTTCGGGATGAGGTGTACTGCGAGTATATTCCCCATCATAAACCGCCAGAAAATCCTCCCCCCGTACCCATTCAATCCCCAGATAATAACTCAAAGCTGTATCGGTATATTGACAATATAAACCCTGGGAATTAACCAAACGGGTGATTTCCCGTTCACATTCCCATTCACCACTACAAATAACCTCAGGATAAACTTGGCGAATATGGCCAATCATTTGATTACCCATCTCGATTAAAGATTCTACCGCCACATCTTGCCCAATCGGGTCATAGATTGCCTGTCGTGGTGCCGAAAATTCGATTTCTTCCGGGGCATTGAGATAGGATAAATTTAACGCTGTTTCTACTAAAATTTCCGGTTCCACATCACCATAACCCACCGCTAACCCTGGACAACCCTCGCGCCATAATCTTAAGGCAGTTCCCACGGATTCGGAACTTTCTAGCTGTTTGAGACGATTAGCCTCAAAAAAAACGGGATGGGAAAGGGAGGAAGATTGATAAACTTCGGCTGCCACCGCTCCCGATGTGAGAGCTAGTTCGATGAGTTGTTGCGGATCGATCGTCATGGTGATAGTTTTTGAGATGATAGCTATCTGATTATCTCAAGCTTCGGCACTTCGGCGCAAACGCTGCTAATAAGACTGCGGCGAGTTAAAAAATTTTTGCTTATTCATCAATATTTTTGAGCAAAGATGATCAAGTTGGCAATGAAGTTATCATAGAATCGATCGAGAGTCAAAAATATGGATACTCCCACCTAGAGAGGCCGAAAAAATGACGATTGCCAAAAGCGACGAAACTGCCACCTCTCCGGCACTGATAGAAGAAGATTTCGAGGACTTCTGGGAACCC
>NZ_JASJFF010001394.1:0-3755 GCF_030065435.1 Microcystis sp. M53603_WE2 | reverse complement strand
TGGTTGGGAACTTGGGAGGGTACTATTGACCGAGAAACGGCAATCTGGGCCAGATTTTATGACTCGGAAGGCAATTTAATCCCCTTGCCAGAAGAAGCAGCACAGGAGCAAGCGGCCGCAGCACAGGAGCAAGCGGCCGCAGCACAGGAGCAAGCGGCCGCAGCACAGGAGCAAGCGGCCGCAGCACAGGAGCAATTAAATGCTACTCAGCAAGCTCTGGAAGCGGAAAGACAGCGTTCTCAACGGCTGGCGGCTCGTTTGCGAGAAATGGGGATAGACTTGTAGTACAAGTGTAACGAATGTTCGGGGTGGGGAGATGGGGAAATGACCTGATGGGGAGCTTTTTGCCTGACTGACGGGCAGATTTTCAACACAATCAGTGGTCGTGCCAAATTAATTTCCTCAACCTTGAGGAGAAATTCTGTCAACTTCGATCAAAAGCCGCGTAAATTCTGTATTTTCTCTGAAAGTCTTATACATAGCTTTTAAAATTGTGATCGTAGCGGTAGGCTAATTCAGATCAATTAAACTTCTTCCTCACTCCCGACTTTGTTAGTACCATGAAACCTAACTCTGGCCTTAAACGGTTATTATCCCTGATATCTGCCGTTTCTTGTAGTTCCCTCTTGATTTTATCCCCTCTAGCCCAGAGAGCGCAAGCAGACGATATTACGGATGCCCTAGAAGCGGTAATTGAATATACGGCTCAATTACACCAGATCAATTTTAAGTATTTGTTAAGCGATGGCCCGATAACCACTCCCTGCGGCGTAATTTCCCTAGCGGCTTTCTGCACTGTAGATAATACAGTCTATGTCAATCTCAAGCAAGTTACTGGTATTAGCGATAATCCTTTATTTCCCCTTTACGCCGTCGCTCACGAGGCCGCTCACGCTGTTCAGTGGAATCGGGGTATTGGTGGCATCGATGAAGGTGGGATGAGCATCGGCATTGAATTACAGGCCGATTGTCTAGCGGGAGATACCCTTTCTTGGTTATTTACCGAAGCTAGAGGTTTATCCAAACAGGATTATATACTAGCGGGAAAACTTCTAGGGGAAGCCGCTTCGGAAGTGGGCGATTTTGAAGTTCCTAATCGCTCCCACGGGACACCACAACAGCGAGGTGATTCGGTCTTGCAAGGATTCTACGGGGAAAATCATGAAGCTTGTATGCGTTAGCTAACACTCAAGGCTATATTTCCCCTAGAATGCCTAAAAAAGCCTAAAAAACTACTGTAACCCTAACCAAGATAACAGACCTTGGCCAGTTAGATACTCGATCAACAGGGTGATCACAAAACCAATCATAGCAGCCCTACCGTTGAGGCGCTCGGCATAGTCATTAAAGCCAAATTTGGGATCTTCTAATTTGGGGGTTTGAGTCGGTTGTGGTTCAGTCATGATCTTTACAGTCCGTTTACATTTCTTTACTATTCTAGCGGAGTTAGAAGTTAGGTTGTAACTAATTTCTAACTCCTCTCTATTTGCCCTAATCTCGACCGTTAAGAGCGATTAAAAGGCGCAGAATAAAGATAAATAGGTTGATATAGGTCAAATACATCGATAAAGCAGCACTAAGATACTGTTCATCTCTGTAGGTACGGGGCAAGATGTAAAAGTCCACCACTGCCGAACCAGCAAACAAGAAAACCCCGATGCCAGAAATGGCGATTTCTAACCAGGTGGGAGTAGCGCCACCAAAGATAGAGAAAATTAGCTGACCAATGAGAACAATAAAGAGAGCGAGAATACCGATGCTAACGGTTTGAGTCAGGGCTAAACCATCTTTTTCCGACAGATTCGAGCCGATATTGCGTCCCAAGACAAAAGCGATGCCGCAACCGAGGGCAGCAATTGCCACTCCTCGCAAACCAACACCGGAAGTACCTAAGGCCACATAGACGATTCCACTGAGAGTATAGCCAGAAAGAAGACTATAGAGAGTCAGCAGGGGCAGAGCAGTGCCTGTATTGCCTCTTTCCGCAGTATTACGGGCGACAAAAAATAAAATAATCTCGGCAATCAGAGCGACAAAGAAAGTCGGGAAGAAAATCTGGGGATAGGATTGGATCACACCTAAACCGCCATAGGTTCCCACCGCAGTCAAAATTAGACCGCCACCGAGATAGGGCAGGGCCTTGGGGATAACATTGGGGCCGATAAGTGCTTGGCTTTTAGCCTCGCGTAAAGCTTGGCGAAAATTACTGGTATTACTCATGGTGACTAGGTTCGAGATACTTGTCTCAATCAATCTTGTTAAACAGAAACTATTCTTGATTAGTTCGTCAAGAATGGCAAATCGGAGGGAAGAAAAAAAGGTAAATTTTTCCCCCGGCATCGATTCCCTCTTGATTGTAACGAAAAGACTAGGGATCGAGCTAAGTAGGTAGGTGTTAAAAATTGTCAGATACCCCCCTTATCAAGGCGGGATCGGCACCCCCCTTATCAAGGGGGGATTAAGGGGGGATCGAACCGAAAATCCATTTTCACCCCCCTTGACCGCTCAAGTTACCTTAAACAGAAGCCCAATTCAAGGCGATTATGTCCCATAAACTGGATATTTCCTGTTTTTATTAATTACAATCTTCAGAGTATCCCCTGACCTAAAGCCAAACCTGTCACCAACATTCCTAACACTAGAAAAGGCTGGGCGCTGGCTTGATATTTGACATCATTTTTGAGCGGATCCCGCAAAAAATACATATCTTGGAAAGTGATCTGAGGGATAATTAATAACAGTAAAATAGCGGCATAAAGATTCTGATGAATACTAATCAGATAGCCCGCAATTCCTGCTTGAAAAACATCGATCATAATCACACAAATCCAAGCTGCGGTGGTAATTCCAAACATAACTGGCAAGGATTTTAAGCCTAATTTTTCGTCACCTTCCACACTTTTAAAGTCGTTGACCACAGCAATGCCTAAACCCGCCAGACTATAGATGAGGGTTAGGATCATAATTGTCCAATTTAACTGACCAAAAAGGGCGTGACCTGCCCACCAAGGTAAGGCTATATAACTAGCACCGAGGGCATAATTTCCCAGCCAACCATTTTGTTTTAATTTTAAAGGTGGCGCTGAATAAATATAGGCGATAAAAGAACCAAATAGGGTTAAACAGAGCATGATCGGGAAATCATGACCGGCCCAGCGATCGAGAAGATAGGCTATTCCTAACCCACCCGCTAATAAAACCAAAATCTGGCCGACTACTTGCGGAATAGAAATTGCCCCCGAAGGAATCGGGCGATAGGGTTCATTAATTGCATCGATTTCTCGATCGTAAAAATCATTTAAAGTTTGGGTATAACCGGTCATCAATGGACCGGAAAGTAACATACAGGTGGCCGCTTTTAAGACATCTTCTAAAGACCAAGTATAATTCCCCGATGAAGCAGCCCCACAGACAACCCCCCAAATTAGGGGAATCCAAGTGATCGGCTTCATCAATTGTAAGCGGATTTTCCAGAGGGAAGTTTCTGCCGATGAAGCCCCTTTCATCCCCAATAATTGGCGAGTTTTTGCGCCTCGATTATCCTTGTTTTCTATCTCGGTGTTCGACATAATCCCTTAAAAAGAAATAATTAAGTAACCGTCTTGGAATTTGGCCCCTTTTACCGCTCGTCCGGTTAGAGGCGGTGGTACATCAATATTACGCCGTTGATCCCCGGCTTCGATGGTTAATTCTGGACCCGATTGCGTCAGTTTTACCTGTTTTTTCTCGAATCCGGGTAAATAAACCTTGACCTG
>NZ_JASJFF010000059.1:0-7023 GCF_030065435.1 Microcystis sp. M53603_WE2 | reverse complement strand
TGCGGAAGTTAACGCCCCAAAATAAAGAGTTTGAATACTGTCAATTACCGCCACCTGTGGGCGTAGAGATTCTAATTCCCGCAAAATTTCCTCTAAATCTGTTTCTGGCAGAACGTAGAGATGATTATCGAGTTCTGCGGTTGATTCAGAGGCTTTTTTCTCCTTGCCATTGCCGTTATTTTCCGACTCCACGGCAACCACTCCCACCCCCAAACGGGCAGCCCGCAGTTTAATCTGTTGTCCCGATTCTTCGGCGGAAACGTAGAGGATGCGCGGTAATCTTTGGGCGAGTTGGTTGGTAACTTGCAGTAAAAGCGTTGATTTGCCGATGCCCGGATCGCCGCCGATTAGTACAAGAGAACCCGGGACGATGCCGCCACCGAGAACGCGATCGAATTCCCCGTAACCAGAGGGAAAACGTTCCTGTTCATACTGGGTAATTTCCGAGAAGCGAACCGAGATGCGCGGTTGGGGGTTGCGTTCCCCTTTGCCGTTATTTGGGCGACTATTTTGCCATCCTGGGCGATTTACCGCCGGATTATTGCCACCAGCCATCACTTGTTCTTCTAGCGTCCCGTAGGTGTCACAACTGGGGCATTTTCCCAACCATTGGGGAGATTCCGCCCCACAAGCACTACAGATATATATTGTTCGCGATTTCGCCATGTTTTTTAAGAAAAGTTGAAGAAAAGCGGTTTGGGGATCAATTCTCTTGTCAAATTTAATTAAGTATGATAGGGGGGAAGGAAGACCATAAAGTTATTGATAATTGCCATAAAAGAAATAAAATAGGAAATTTAGGCTTAATGATAACGGCAAAAGGATATTCTATAAACAGGAACGCTCGTTATTTAACTTTAAAATTCATCACACTATTTAACTAAGGAGTGTTAATTCAGTTGGAGAACCAGAAGGAAAAAATTCTCGTTGTTGATGATGAAGCCAGCATCCGTCGTATCTTAGAGACTCGTTTGTCGATGATTGGTTATGAAGTCGTCACCGCCGCCGACGGCGAGGAAGCTTTAGAAACCTTCCGCACCGCCGAACCCGATTTAGTGGTTTTGGATGTGATGATGCCGAAATTAGACGGTTACGGTGTCTGTCAGGAACTCCGCAAAGAATCGGATATTCCTATCATTATGTTAACCGCTTTGGGGGATGTGGCCGATCGAATTACCGGGCTAGAATTGGGCGCGGATGACTATGTAGTTAAACCTTTTTCTCCCAAAGAACTCGAAGCGCGGATTCGTTCGGTGTTGCGTCGGGTAGAGAAAAATGGCGCTCTGGGGATTCCTAGTTCCGGTGTGATTCATATCGGTTCCATTAAAATCGATACCAATAAACGCCAAGTTTATAAGGGGGATGAACGCATCCGTCTGACCGGTATGGAATTTAGTTTACTAGAATTATTGGTCAGTCGCTCGGGAGAAGCTTTTTCGCGCTCGGAAATCCTTCAGGAAGTTTGGGGTTATACCCCCGAACGTCATGTGGATACGCGGGTGGTAGATGTGCATATTTCGCGTTTACGAGCCAAATTAGAGGATGATCCCAGCAATCCTGAGTTAATTCTCACCGCTAGAGGTACAGGCTATCTTTTTCAACGTATTCTAGAACCAGACGAGGAATAGTTCTCAGCTATGGCACAAGCTGATCCCAATCGTATTTTAAGACTGTTACCCCTGTTCGCCGGCATCGTCGGGGGTACGGTATTAATGTTTAATCGTTTTGCCACTGCCGATTTAACCCCATCGCAAGCGCGTTCCGATGTGATGGGAGTGATTTTGAGTGGGGTTTTAATTTTGGTGGGTTTAATCTGGCAAAGAGTTCAACCCCGCTTACCGGATGCTGTGGAATTAATCGGGCGCGAAGGCCTGGAATTTGCCCCAGATTTGCCAGAACAGGTTAAAATTGAGCTTGCTTGGGCTTCCCATTTACTTTTAACCAACACCGTGACAAAATCTCTGATCGTTTATTATCGGGGAGAAGTTTTATTACGTCGCGGTATCTTAAGCCAGAATTCTGAAGTTAAAGTTAGTAATATTATTAAAAGAGTTTTAGAAACCGGTAAAGCCGTTTATTTAGTTAATTTAAATTTATATCCCGCTAAAATCGAGTTTGACTATTTGCCAGAAAACACCCAAGGCTTAATCTGTCAACCCATCGGTAAGGAAGGGGTGTTAATTTTGGCCGCCAATGCGCCGCGCAGTTATACTAAACAAGATGAAATTTGGATCGAGGGAATTGCTGATAAATTAGCCGACACTTTCAGTCAGTTTTAGACGATTTCAGTTGAGTAGGGAAAAAAGATGCCAAGAATCCAGTTTAGCAATCTTCATATCTGGTTGTAGGGCGATTTTGTCCAAAATTGGCACAAAGCAAGAGAATTGCTTGAGTATCGGCGGCGAACATCTAAGAATCTCCCCATGAATTCATCTACTTTTGATCGCTTGATTACCCGCGGCGAAAATTTCGATGCAGTATTAGCGATCGCCAAAGTAACCACTTCTATTCAGATTCTACCAGTTTATTTTCCGGTTCTTCTGGTTTCTGTGTGGAAACGAGGTCTATACTGATAGTTTCTTCCGCCAAATAGCGATTAAAGTTTTGCCGGATAAGCATTTCACCTTACATAAGCAAAAATTATCACACAAAGTCGAGAAGAGCCATTTTCCCTTGATCGCTCCAGCATTTATGCTAAATTTACTGGTAGAATACTGGGGATTTACCCCGCCCACTTCAGTCTGTTAAACTCCACTGTTCATAGCTCTGAAAATTTCACGAACAGAGATTTTTTCGAGCAAACAACCTATAAAAAAGTTGTCTAGCCGTAATTCCTATAATTCAATTACAGCTGCTATTAATTTCCAGCAGGGAGCTTCTCCTTCCCAATTTGCCGAAGAGACCCAAGGCAGACTAAGACTGACGGTAACAAAACAGTTTTGCTGAGGTTGATAGCCTGTATTTAATTTCTCGACAAATACGGGATCAGTTATCTTTGCTTCTGTCAAACTGTTACCATTCGCTGTTGTAATTGTGCCACGCCACTCAAAATTTCCTTTTGAATTTTCTTTTTGATATACTCTAAAACTCTGCACATGAATCAACTGGAGAGTATAACGTTGATTGAAATTAAGGTTTTTCAAATAAGAAGGATTAACATATTTAATTGAATTGTGCAGTATTTTTGTTGGGGTTCTACAATACTTTCCCAAATCATTGATATTGAATCTACCTACACATTTCCATTCACCGGGTAAAACGGAAAGATTTTCCGATTCAAACCCAAAATCATTGCCAGTATCAGCAAGGGGAATTTCGAGAATATCTAAAACTTTTGGTTCTTTATCAGAAATTAGTCTAACTGATCGTGGAACCCTGCCATCTTCTGGATAAAGAGAATCACACACAGGACGAACCCAATTTCCTGAACTAATATCAATTCCAGCGATACAGCGTTCATTTAATTTCCATGAATTAGCAAGACAGACAATTTTTTTCAGAGATGACATATATTGATATTCCCCCATTTCTCCTTTAAATATTCCGCCACTAAACGACGGTGACAATTATGAGGTTTTGCCTCACTACAGAGTAAACAAGCGTTATTAATTACATCTGGAGAAACTTTTGTTTCAATCCTCCGGCTACTAATAAGTTGTCTAAATTTTTGTTCGTATATTGTCCAATCAACTTTTTTCTTTTTATATTCATCAAGAATATCTTGAGTTGGAGCTAAGTCTAAAACATGAACATAGTCAATGCCACCGATGACTTTTAAAAAATATTCTAGGTCAGCTTTTTTACTAAATCCTGCTAACTGGGAAACATTATTTAAACGAGTATCTATAACTCTCTTAACACCAGCTTTTTGTAAGTCATCAAAGAACTTCTGTGCAGTCTTTTGAGTAAAGCCGATTGTAAAGAGATTGATTGTCCTGTTCATCTTGATTACCACTTGTTTCTATATAAGCAATTGCATCACCCTGAAGCTTATAAGCTTTCTCCAAACATTCTGCTTTTGTGAGAAGATTGCTATTTGGCTCGACAAATAAAGAAAGCTGAATTTCTTTTTGACTACTTGCTGAAAAATCGGTCAAACTATGTTTAAACAGCATTCTTTCTTCCAGATGGTCATGAGATTCCAAGTCACCATTTTTGAGAATATGATAAATATCTAAATCGCAATGACGTAGATGTTGACAAACCAGAATCGCTCTATGACATTCAATCGGGTCTTTCTCCGCACACATAAGGGCAATTCGATGTTTTTTCACTCCCTGTAAAATTCGTTCAATTCCATGATTAAAAGCAGATGTTTTCGCAATTTTTTCGTATAAAGCTTGACCATTGACATAACATTCTTGGCTGCTCGGTCTGGCTCCTAATTCCTTGCCCAAAAACACATAGTAAATGCCTTCACTTTTTAAAGCATTTGACAATATTGACTGATTAAAATGCTTGAGAAATCGGCTATAAGGATGAGAACGAACATCAGCAAGGGCAGTTATATTATGCTTCTTAAGTAGAAGCATAAATGAGGCAATTTCGTGATTAGAGTGGCCGATGGTGAATAACTGCATCAATATTATTATTCCTTCGATGAAAGCCTACAATAATCATTGTAGATCAACGATTGCCTAGAGAGGGGAACAGGCCATCGGGCCAGAAATGACTCTATAGGCAGAATATCCCAACTTCTAACCCTGGTTATCGGTCAGGGGTCGATGTTTTTCGATCAAATCGATCGCCTGGGTGACACTTTCGGGGAAAATTACCACTAAACCACCCTCAGAAACCGTACTTAAAGCCTTCTCTAAAGCTTCCGTTTCATCGAGAATAACTTCCGGCCGCAAACTGGCATTTTCTTGGCTAATTCCCCTGAGAATTAAATCGGCCACTTCCCCCCGGCGGCGACCGCGAGTATCGTTATCTTCCTTAACAATAATTCGATCGAACATAAGCGCCGATAATTTCCCTAATAAAATTAAATCATCATCACGTCGATCGCCAGGTCCCCCGACCACGCCGACTTTTTCCCCGGACCAATTGCCGACAAAACCGCCGACGGCTTCGTATCCGGCGGGATTATGGGCATAATCGATTAAAGCGTGATGGTGTCCCAAGTCAAACAGGTTCATCCTGCCGGGGGTCTGGGCCACGGAAGGTTTAAAGGTCCGCACCCCTTGGCGAATTAACTCGATATCGATACCCTGCACAAAAGTGGCTAAACAGGCGGCCAAGGCGTTAGCAATCATAAAAGGAGCCATTCCCTGCATAGTCACGGGAATATTGACCGCTTCCTCGATTCTCAGCGTCCATTCTCCCTCTAGAATCGACAGATAGCCATTCTCATAGATGGCGGCCATGCCACCCCGACGGATATGGTCGTGAATAATCGGGTTATCGGGACTCATGGAAAAATAAGCGACTCTTCCCTTGACTTTTTCGGCCATACTAGCGGTCAAGGGGTCATCGGCATTTAAAACCGCGTAACCCTCGGCGCTAACCACCTCGGCCACAACGCTTTTTACCTTCGCCATTTGTTCGATGGTGTCGATATCGCCGATACCCAAATGGTCGGCGGCCACATTTAACACCACCCCCACATCGCACTGATTAAAGGCCAAACCCGATCGCAGGATACCACCCCGGGCCGTTTCTAACACGGCAATCTCCACTGTCGGATCCTTCAAAATCATACTGGCGCTGTAGGGACCGGTGTTATCGCCCTTTTCTACCAGATAATCATCGATATATACGCCGTCCGTCGTGGTAAATCCGACTACTTTCCCCGTTTGTCGGCAAATATGAGAAATTAAGCGGCTAGTGGTGGTTTTGCCGTTAGTTCCCGTAATTGCCAGAATTGGCACGCGACTGGGAGTCCCGGGGGGGAATAACATATCGATAACTGGGGCGGCGATATTGCGGGGTAAACCGCGACTAGGGGCGACGTGCATCCGAAAACCGGGGGCGGCGTTGACTTCTACGATCACCCCGTCCACTTCTTTCAGGGGTTTGCGGATATCATCTGTCACCACATCGATCCCGGCAATGTCCAAACCGATTAATTTTGCCACTCTTTGGGCGATCCAGACGTTTTCGGGGTGAATTTCGTCGGTACGATCCACGGCGATGCCGCCGGTGCTTAAATTAGCGGTGGCCCGCAGATAGGCGATCTCTCCGTGGGCTAAAATGCTGGTCAATTCATAGCCCTGTTTCTCTAGCACATTAAGGGCGGTTTTGTCAATAGTTATTTTAGTTAAAACGTTGGCATGACCGTCACCCCGGTTGGGATCTTGATTAGTAATTTCGATTAATTCTTCTACAGTTGAGCGCCCATCACCGACGACGTGAGCGGGAATCCGTTCGGCCACGGCGGCGACTTTGCCGTTTATGACTAAAATTCGGTGATCACTGCCTTTATAATACCTTTCTACGATCACGCTGCGGGTTTTCGAGGCGGCACTGGCTAGATCATAGGCTTCCTCTGCTTCCTGTTGATTTTTGATGTCGATGCTGATACCCCGGCCGTGGTTGCCATCGAGGGGTTTAATCACGATGGGAAACCCTCCCACTTCCTCGATTGCCGCTGACAACTCATCCAAGTATTGAATCACCGTACCCCGGGGGACTGGAATCCCACCATCCTTGAGGATAGTTTTTGTGCCTTCCTTGTCACAGGCCAACTCAACGGCTAAGATCCCCGAAAAACTGCTTAAAGTGGCTTGAATGCGCTTTTGGTGAACGCCATAGCCCAATTGCACCATGGCACGAGCGCTCAGGAGTAACCAGGGAATATTTCTAGCTTGTGCTTCTTTGACGATGGTTTCGGTACTCGGACCAAGGGCAGCATTATTGCATAAATCGCGTAAATCGGCTAAATCCTGGGCCAATTCTTCCTGAGGATAGGTTCCCGTATCGACAATTGATTGACACAAACGCACGGCAGCCCGACCCGCATAACGTCCCGCTTGCTCGTCAACGTACTCAAACACCACGTTATAGACTCCGGGGGTGGAGGTG
>NZ_JASJFF010000539.1:0-2189 GCF_030065435.1 Microcystis sp. M53603_WE2 | reverse complement strand
TCCATATCTTTAGCGAATCCTTCCACTCTCTCCACCAAAATCCGTCCATACCAACTGCGATCGAATATACCGATAGTTTTGGCTGCGGGCAATTTCCGCCAGAAGCGCCAGAGGTAATGATAGCGGTGTTCTTCCTCCGTCGGGGCAGCAAAGGCAATCACTTGATAACTGCGAGGATCGAGGGTATCGGTTAAGCGTTTGATCGCCCCTCCCTTACCGGCGGCATCCCACCCTTCAAAGAGGACTAAAACGGGGATATTTGCCTGAAAAATCTCTAATTGCAGTTTTCTTAATTCTACCTGTGCCTGACGCAAACGGATTTTATAGTCTTCTTTTTCCAATTTGGCACTTAAGTCCACTCTCCCCAGATAATCGGGTTCCGTGGGCAGTAATTGGGCTTGGGGTGGTAGATTGGCAGGAGGTTCGATCGGTAATTGGCGCTGATCCAAAGCTTGAGCGATCGTACCGACTAATTGGGAGAGAACTTTTACCCGGGCCCAACGTTGACAGTTGCCCTCCACCAATGTCCAAGGGGCGGCCCCCGTGCTAGTGTAGGTAATCATTTCCTCGGCTAAACTGGCATACTCATCATAACGTTTGGCCTGTTGCCAATCTTCCGGACGCACGCGCCAAGATTCTAGTTCATTTTCGGCGTATTCTTTGATGCGTGACTTTAATTCCTTTTGACTGAGGTGAATCCAGAATTTAGCGATTGCGACCCGATCATCAGATAATTGTCGCTCAAAGGTGTTGATATCGCGCATGACTAGGGGAATCTGGGAGGAGGGCAATTTATTTAAGAGTCGATCCTCTAGTAGATGGGTGTACCAACTGTGATAAAAAATGCCGATACTGCCTTTTGCTGGCAGTTTTTGCCAAAATCGCCACAAAAACGGGTAACTTTCCTCTTGGGGGGAAGGGGTTAAAATTGGATGGACGGTAAAACCGCGAGGATCCATATAGTTAACCATTTTTTTGACTAAAGTTCCCTTGCCTGCCGCCGCCCAACCTTCCAAAACCACCACCACGGGTAATTTACATTCCCAACAGGACTTCTGTAGCGATCGCAGTTGTTCCATTAAATCTTTAATTTGTGATTGATAAGTTTCTTTGTCAAGGGAAAGAGATAGGTCGAGGGGACTTAACATGATGGTCAACTAAGTAGGTAGGTGTTAAAAATTGTCAGCTCCCCGCGCCTATCGGCACCCCCCTTATTAAGGGGGGCAGGGGGGATCGGCACCCCCCTTATTAAGGGGGGCAGGGGGGATCAAAGACAAAATCTATCTTCAATTTAATTATAACCACTTACTTAAAAGCAAAATTAGGGTATAAAGTTATAGACAAGTCAATCTCAAATAGGTATGATCGCGTGTCTCAAGTTAAACCTACCATTCTCGTTACTGGCGGTGCGGGTTATATTGGTTCCCATGCAGTTCTAGCGCTCAAAAATGCCGGTTATCCCGTCATCGTACTCGATAATTTATCCTACGGTCACGCCGAAATCATTAAGGATATATTAAAAGTTGAGTTAATTGTCGGTGATACTAGGGATCGATCGCTGCTGGATAATTTATTTGCCAGTCGTGATATTGCCGCCGTCATGCACTTTGCCGCTTTTATTGCCGTGGGGGAATCGGTGCAGCAACCGGCTATTTACTATCAAAATAATGTTAGTGGTAGTCTGACTCTTTTGCAAGCGATGATCGCCGCCGATGTGAAGAAATTTGTTTTTTCTTCTACCTGTGCTATTTATGGAATGCCGAAAGAAATTCCGATGACGGAAAATCATCCCCATCATCCCCTCAGTCCCTACGCTGCCAGTAAGGAAATGGTGGAACAAATTCTTCGGGATTTTGATCCGGCCTACGGTTTAAAATCGGTGGCTTTCCGTTATTTTAATGCTTCAGGAGCCGACCCCAGTGGTTTATTAGGGGAAGATCACCAACCGGAAACCCATTTAATTCCCCTGGCTTTATTAACTGCCCTGAAAAAACGGGATTCCCTGTCAATTTTCGGCACGGATTATGATACTCCCGATGGCACTGCTGTTCGCGATTATATCCATGTCAATGATTTGGCACAGGCTCACGTTTTAGGCTTAGAATATCTCTTAAATGGGGGCGAAAGTAATGTGTTTAATTTGGGCAATGGTAACGGTTTTTCCGTGCGTGAAGTGATTGAAACAGCGC
>NZ_JASJFF010001379.1:0-1291 GCF_030065435.1 Microcystis sp. M53603_WE2 | reverse complement strand
GCGGAAATCGGCATTAAAATCACCCCCGACCTTCTCGCGTCACTCTGCATCTGGATAAAAGCTTTGGCTGCTGCCTTCCTTAAACGCATAGCACCATCCGTAGTAATAGGGGCTAATTCCTTCTCCGGGGCCTCTTCATAGAGTAAATGACCTAGAACGTTCACAATGGGGCTAGGAGTGGGTTTAATGGGGGGGGAGGGGTTAACCGGTTTTTCTACGGTAGCAGGGGGACGATTCAAGACTGCTAGGGCAATTAGGCCGGTTCCCACCAGAGCAAGTAAACCGCTTGCGATCGCTATTAGACCATTAGGATTAGTAGTTTTTGTGTACTGGTTGTCCCGCAAAGCTTCGGGAATATCATCGATCGGTTTCACGGTTTACTTACCCTCCTCCAAGATAATTACATTATTCCCCGGCCACTCCATCTTGACGAGCAGCGTGTTGAACGGCGGCGGCCACAGCCGTAACTACACGACTATCAAAAACCGAGGGAATAATATTCTCTCGATCGAGATTAGCAGGAGTGATCAAAGAAGCGATCGCTTTGGCCGCTTCCAGATACATATTATCGGTGATTGCCCTAGCGCGACAGTCCAAGGCCCCGCGAAATAATCCGGGGAAAGCGAGAACATTATTAATCTGATTGGGATAATCGCTGCGTCCGGTAGCCACCACGGCCACTAAATCATTGATTAATTCCGGTTGAATTTCGGGAATCGGATTAGCCATGGCAAACACGATCGCATCTTTAGCCATTCCCTTGACCATTTCGGGAGTCAATACCCCCGGTGCGCTCACCCCCAAGAAGACATCAGCGCCTTTAAGAGCATCCCCTAGCTTACCACTGGCGGCCACGGCCCAAGCTTGTTTTTCTGGGGTTAAATCGTCCCGGTTTTGGGAGAGGATACCAAGGGAATCACAGAGGGTTATATCTGTGGCTCCTGCGGTTTTAAAGAGAGTAGCGATGGCGATTCCCGCCGCACCTGCACCATTAATGACGATTTTGACTGTATCAAGCGATTTTTTGACCAATTTGAGGGCATTAATTAGGGCAGCCAGGGAAACGATCGCTGTACCGTGTTGATCATCGTGGAAAACGGGAATATTTAATTCCGCTCGCAGACGTTTCTCGATTTCAAAACAGCGTGGAGCGCCGATATCCTCTAGGTTAATACCCCCAAAAACCGGAGCGATTCTTTTGACGGTTGCGATGATTTCTTCGGGGTCTTGGGTGGCTAAACAGATGGGAAAAGCGTCAATTCCGGCGAATTCCTTGAATAACATTGCCTTC
>NZ_JASJFF010000366.1:0-1559 GCF_030065435.1 Microcystis sp. M53603_WE2 | reverse complement strand
TCGATGCTTTCTCACGAGTGCGGGTTCATTTTCTAGGTTGACTTCGGCTTCCTTACCAGCATTTATTGAGATGTTGCCATTTTTCTAATCTCCAAAACTCCATCTAAAAAAGATAACCTTAACCCTGGGCGATCGATTAGCTGTTCAACAGCTTTAAATTCTCTCCAGGTTAAGTCACTAATTAAAATTGGTTCTGCTTCTCGTTCGATTAGTGTAGTTATCATGATTTAAACCCAAATTTAGAGCGTGAATTTTACTCAACATGATATCAGATCAAAACAGATTATCATGAAAAATATCATAGTCTAACAAACTGCCCTTAATCATACCATAGCTAGTAAACCTTTTGAGAATACCAAATCATTGGACTTCTTGTAAAAATCAAAAAGTTGTTAGTATTAGAAGTCAGTAGTCAGGAGAATTAAGAATGAATAATAATCAATTAAATAGTCTATTTACGGATTTTATGCCATTTAATCCTTATTTTTGACGTTTTTGAACCCTCAAAAATTAATCATGCAAGAGACATTATCTATTGCGGTTCTCACACCTGTGTGGCACACTTAAACCTTTGCTAATTAAGCTTTTCAACATCGGTAGTGTACCTCTTGCGAACAGGAAACGCTATAAATTACTTGTTAATACTGCACACTTAAAACTCAAATCTGATAACTGATAACTGATAACTGATAACTGATAACTGTTTTACTCGGCTTTTACCAAACCCTGAGAGCGAATGCAGGCCTGTTCCCAGCGACAATCGGGATTAACTTCCACTGGTTTGAGTCGCGCCCAGATTTCGCCTTGATCATCGGCATAAAAACTATCGATAATAGCAGGAATACGAGTACCAAAAGGTTCGGTAATCAGGACAGAATCGGTCAGATTAAATACTTCGCCATTAGCTCCCGTCGCTTTTTCGATGACGGGAATTTCTGCTTTGGGAATCGGTTTTCGGAATGGAGGAGCCGAATCGAAACGGGGACGGAGAGGAGATTTTATCTCACTACTGACTGATTTTACCGTTTCCTCGGCTGGTTTTTCCTCAATTATTTCTGGAGGGGTTTCCGGGGGTTTGGGGGGTACTGCAGCCCTAGAACCCTTTTTAATAATTTGTAGAGGTTGTAGAGGAGGAGTGGTTTTAATTGGCTCTTCGGGGGGTTCAGGGGTGCTAGGGGTTTTCTTCGGGGGACGTGGCATGATACGACAAGGAAAATAAAAACTATAGGATTATTGAAGCACATCGAGCCGCTAACCTGCTCGACCGGCGCTTGTGTCAATAGATATCTAGGGTTTGCGGCAAAAAGTTTTTCGTAGGGTGTAGGGTGTGGGGTGTGGGGAGCGGGTTTTTAAAGTTGGATTGGGAGTTAATCATACTGTTAAAAACGGATTTGGTATGGCTCTTCGGTTGGTGTTATGCAATAGACGGGGGTTATAAGGGATGTAACCCTTATATAGAAAGGCATTTAGCGATTTTTGTCAATTGTTTTTGATCTAGAGCGAACTAATCAATTAAGTCTCTTACCAGATAAGGATTTAGTCGATTTATGCCCCCCTAT
>NZ_JASJFF010000357.1:0-3359 GCF_030065435.1 Microcystis sp. M53603_WE2 | reverse complement strand
TGGAGATTTTTAAAATATGAATGGATTGAATTTAGCGCCTATAAAGACCGAAAGAGCCTCCTCGCTTACGTTAAAAAAGTGCTGGACAATTTTGGAGGCGAGTATGTAATTAATTTTGCCTAGGTACTTATTAGCGGCATCACCGAGCATGGCACATCTAAGGATGACTGAGACTGTATTTTAATTAATCAGGATGGTTGATATGTCAGAACCAAGCGAAATTCAACAAAATATTACAGAAGCTCAATATGCTGCTACCTCTGGGACTGGCAATGCAACCATCACGATTACCAATTACTATTATCGAGAAGAAGCAAGAATAGCCCCTGCTGATTCTGCCGATGTTGCCGATGATAATCTGCCCTGTCCCTATCGTGGCTTGTTTCATTTTGGGCCAGGAGATGCAGAATACTTTTTTGGGCGCAAAAGCTTTATCACAAACCTATTTCAGGCAACCCAAACCCGTAATTTCATCCCCCTATTAGGTGCGTCGGGAAGTGGCAAATCCTCGGTAGTTTTTGCGGGATTAGTCCCTAAATTGCAACAAGAAGGTCACTGGCAGTTTACCCATTTTCGTCCCGGTTCTGACCCTTTTCATGCCCTAGCTTTGGCATTAGTTCCCCTTTATACAACTAATTTAAATGAGACAGAACGCCTCGCCCAAGCGCGTCAGTTAGCAAATTATTTGCGTGATGGCGACATTCCTTTAGCTGATGTTTTTGCCCAAATCCAACACAATTATCCCAGTGAACGGGTACTGCTAATTGCCGACCAATTTGAGGAACTTTATACCCTCTGTCCTGATGAAACAATCCGTCGTAATTTTCTCGATAAATTAACTACATTCCCCTTTGAAAGGGTAGGAATGGTGTTGGTATTAACTATGCGGGCGGATTTCTTGGGGAATGCTCTTTCCTATCGTCCCTTTGCCGATGTCTTACAAAATACTGACTTGAAATTGGGGCCGATGAACCGAGAAGAACTCACAGAAGTTATTGAAAAACCGGCGCAAAAATTGGGGGTGATATTGGAAGCGGGACTGGTGGAGCGCATCCTCGATGATGTGGAGAGTGAGCCGGGGAATTTGCCATTACTAGAGTTTGCCTTAACGGAATTGTGGCAGCGGCGACAGGGCCAACAGTTAACCCATCTGGCATATACAGAAATTGGCCAAGTGCAGGGTGCTTTGGCCCGCCATGCCAATGAAGAATATGACAAGCTGAGTGAGGCGCAACGGGAACAGGTGCGGCGCATTTTCATCCAATTGGTACGCCCAGGGGAAGGCACAGAAGATACGCGGCGGCTGGCGACAAAAGCGGAATTAGGGGCGGTAAATTGGGCGCTGGTGAAACAACTGGCGGATGCGCGTTTAGTTGTCACCAGTCGCAGTGAAGAGGCACAGGTGGAGACGGTGGAAGTGGTGCATGAAGCACTGATTCGCAATTGGGGGGAATTGCGGGGCTGGATGGATACAGACAGGGTTTTTCGCGCTTGGCAGGAGCGTTTGCGGGGGGCGATGGGGCAATGGCAAAAGACGCAGGGGGATGAAGGCTCATGGTTGCGCGGGGCGGCGTTGGCGGAGGCGGAAGAACAATTGAAGAAACGCCCAGAAGATATCAGCCAAAGTGAACAGGATTTTATCAGGCAGAGTCTCCAAGAGCGAGAGCGGATAAAACAAGCCGAAGCAGCCCGCAGGCGGCGGGAAATTAGAACCGCTTGGGGGATTGCGGCGGGTTCCTTGGTGGCGGTGGTAATTAGTACGGGATTGGGTTGGATGGCTTGGAAACAAACACAACAAGCGAAATACAATCAGGCTGAATCTATTGCTAGGCTTTCTTTATCTCTATTGAATGAAAATAAAGGATTAGAAGCTTTTGTACAAGCGATCAAAGCAGGAAAAATTTTGCAAAAACAACGTACAATTAATGCCGAAGTAATGGAGGCTTTACAGAAATCTCTTGTAACCGTAAGAGAATATAATAGCTTTAAGGGGTATGGTTACCTAATCTCCAGCTTAAGCTTTAGTCCAGATGGTAAGACTTTGGCTTCTAGTAGTTCTGACGGCACTATCAAACTTTGGAAGGTAGAAACTGGAGAAGAAATCCACACTCTCAATCTTGATAACTTTGCTAGTGATGGAATTGATAGTGTACGTTTTAGTCCAGACAGCAAAACTTTAGTTTCTGCTGGTAGAGTTATCCAACTCTGGAATGTAGAGACAGGCAAGGAAATCCGCACCCACATGGGGCGGGATGGGTATGTCGATGCCCGCATGGGGCATGATAAGGATATCAGTTTCAGCCCTGACAGCAAGACATTGGCTTCTAGCAGTGATGGCACGACTATCAAACTCTGGAATGTAGAGACAGGAAAAGAAATCCGCACCCTGAAAGGTGACGATAGTTCAGTCCAAAGTGTTAGTTTTAGTCTAGACGGTAAAATATTGGCTGCTGGTAGTGGTGACAAAACAATCAAACTCTGGGATGTAGAGACAGGAGAAAAAATCCGCACCCTAAAAGGTGATGATAGTTTAGCCCAAAGTGTTAGTTTTAGTCCAGACGGTAAGACATTGGTTTCTGGTAGTAATGACCGCACTATCAAACTCTGGGATGTAAAGACAGGAAAAGAAATCCTCACCCTACCAGGTCACTACGATGCTTTTGTCGAAAGTGTTAGTTTTAGTCCAGATGGTAAGACATTAGCTTCTGGTAGTGATGACGACACTATCAAACTCTGGGATGTAAAGACAGGAAACGAAATCCGAACCCTAAAAGGTCACGATAGTTCAGTCAAAAGTGTTAGTTTTAGTCCTGACGGTAAGACATTAGCTTCTGGTAGTGCTGACGGCACTGTCAAATTTTGGAAGGTAGAAAAAGATAAAGAAATACGCCTCCTAAAAGAGGACTATGGTTCGGTCGAAAGTATAAGTTTTAGTCCAGACAGTAATACATTAGCTTCTGGTGGTGATGACCGCACTGTCAAACTTTGGAATGTAGAAAAAGATAAAGAAATACGCCTCCTAAAAGAGGACTATGGTTCGGTCGAAAGTATAAGTTTTAGTCCAGACAGTAATACATTAGCTTCTGGTGGTGATGACGGCACTATCAAACTCTGGGATTTAAAGACAGAACAAGCAATTCAAATATTAAATCTTGGTCATGAATCTGTTGACTTTGGTTCGGATGGTAAGACATTAGCTTTTGTTCGTCCTGATGGCGCTAAGCTTTTACGCATTTAAGTTACATTGACAGCATTACCCTTATTTTTAAGTTTTCTACTCCATTTAATAATCAATCCCCCTTCATTTAAAAGCTGATTGACTACTTTTTCCAGTTCTTCTTTATTTTCAAATTCTCGAT
>NZ_JASJFF010000003.1:0-4208 GCF_030065435.1 Microcystis sp. M53603_WE2 | reverse complement strand
GGCGCGGTGAGCGGGCGATTTTGTTCGCTTATGAAGAATCTCGCGCCCAATTGTCCCGAAATGCTTCTTCTTGGGGGATCGATTTTGAGGAGATGGAACGCAAGGGATTATTAAAATTATTGTGTTCTTACCCCGAATCGGCGGGATTAGAAGACCATTTACAGATGATTAAGTCGGAAATCTCGGAATTTAAACCCTCCCGTATTGCCATCGATTCTCTATCGGCGCTCGCGCGCGGGGTGACAAATAATGCTTTTCGGCAATTTGTGATCGGGGTGACAGGATACGCCAAACAGGAGGAAATTACGGGATTTTTCACCAATACCACCGACCAATTCATGGGAGCGCACTCGATCACCGAATCCCATATTTCTACGATTACCGACACGATTTTAATGTTGCAGTATGTGGAAATTCGCGGCGAAATGTCGCGAGCGATTAACGTCTTTAAGATGCGCGGTTCTTGGCACGATAAAGGGATTCGTGAATATACTATCAGTCAGGATGGGGCGGATATCAAGGATTCTTTCCGCAATTACGAGCGGATTATTAGTGGTTCTCCAACTAAAATTAGCGTCGATGAAAAGAGTGAATTATCGCGGATTGTTCGCAATGTGCGCGAAAAATTACAGGATGAATAATCGGGGGTTGACTGATGGAGATTATTTTGAAGGGCGATCGGGTAAAGTTGGTCTTAGGGAAAATAACCACCAGATCAACAAACCTAATAAAATCCAGAGAATATCTTTAACCAGGCGAATTTTTAAAAACTGTGCTTTCTAGATTTTTTGTCCTCAATCCAGACTTTTGGGGGGTAGAACCCCCCAAACCCCGGAGCGCATTAGTTTTTCGGTGGGATGCTTACACGCAGTTGTTCATATATTTGTACTAATTTATAGCAATTCCCATAGTTGTGAGGTACAGAGTCTTAGGTTTTGAGGAGTCAGGAGTCAGGAGTTAAGATTTTGGTGTACCTCATGAGATTGGGAAACGCTATAAAAGTTACTGATAATACTAAATCTGGTTATTAAAGACTGATTATTTATTCCCCTTTTTGCATGAGCGCATGAGTACATGAGTGCCTATCCTGATATGTTACCTATACTCAACGGATTTAGTATGATTGAGATTATTTTGAAGAGCGATCGGGTAAAGTCGGTCTTAGGGAAAATAACCACCAGATCAATAAACCTAATATAATCCAGAGAACATCTTTAACCCGGCGAATTACGGAAATCGCTAAACCTAATTCTAGACTGCCGGTTAAGGAAGCACCCAGCAGCACTAAAGAACCTTCTAAAGTACCGATATTAGCAGGAATAAAAAAGGTTCCAGCGCGCACTAATTGGGCAACAGAATCAAATAACCAAGCATCGGCAAAACTAATCGGATGTTGGAGAAACTGCATTAAAACATAGATTTCTAAAACTCCGAGGGGCCAATTGAGAAAACCGACGATCAAGCCATTTCTAAATAGGGGCAGATTCCGGTAAAATTCCCCTAAACGATCATCGACACTGCGAAGATTTTCTAAAGGTTTAGCTAGGCGATCACCTAAAAAAGAATGACCTAATCGATTAACTATTCTGGAGGATAAACGGAATCGCTGAATCAAGAAAAATATCAGGATACAACTGGAGAATATAGCGAGACTTAATCCAGTAAAAGTTTTAAAAGAATTGGAGAATTTTGGGGAAGCTAGGAGCAGAAAAAAACCGATAATTGCAAAGAAGACAAGGGAAGCAGTATTTAATGTCTTGGTCAGAATAATCGAGGCACTGGTTTCTTTATAGCTAATCTGATAGTGAGTTTTTAACATCACTGCTTTAAAACCTTCTCCTCCCAAAGAAGCGAAGGGAGTCACGCGATTAAAGGCTGCCCCTACCATGTAAATTAATAATAGGCGAATTGTCCATCGAGGTTGGATAGGAATGCTTTTAAAAGTTAGTTGCCAAGTAAAAACATCGGTGAGGAATTCTAGGAAATAAAAAATAATTACTAATGTCATTCCCCACCAACCGACTAGGGTGATTTGTTGCCAAACTTCTTGCAGATTTGTTTTGCGTAAAATTACCCCTAGTAAAACAAAACCTAAACCCAGAAAGATAAATTTAAGATATTTCATAAGTAGTCGTGCAAAATTAATTTCTTGGTTAGGATAGGCAATAGACAATAGGCAATAGGCAAGAAGTAGTTAGATAGGTGTAATTAATTTTGCTTAGGTACTTACTAAATCCTGTTTAAAAGGTCTAGGAGAGCGGGAAGTGGGGTAGTGGGGAGATGGGGAATTATGAATTATAACTGATAACTGATAACTGATAACTGATAACTGATAACTGATAACTGATAACTGATAACTGATAAAGCTGATAACTAAAAATAATTCCAACGTTGAATAAATGGCAGCCAATGAGATTCGACTAATTCGAGCGCTTTTGGGTCTGGGGGATAATTATTTTTTTTATATCCTTGCAGACTAGCGATATATTTCTCAAAGCGAGGCATAGATATTTTTAAGTCGGGAAGTTGCAGTTGATCGTAGATTTTCTCGATTTGTGCTAGGGGTTCTTTTTCTAAATCTTCAAAACGAATTTCTACAAAACTATCGGCGGGTAAATCGGCACTATCTCGCAGGAGAGAATTGATCATTGGGGGATAACTTTTTAGAATTACCTGCTCGATTTCATCTGTGGATAAATTATCGTAGGATTGCAGTGCTAGTTCTGGTAGGATGCGGGTAAAAAAGTGGCGGGTTGAGGGAAAAACTCGATAGGGATTGCGGTAGATATGAATAAATTTAGCATCGGGCCAGATAGCTCGCAATTTGGCAATGTGTGCCGCATAAACGTGGTTTTTGATTAGTAATTGTTTGCCTCTTTGATGGATGGAAACTTTTTTTAATAGATGAGTATGCCAACGCTGCCAAGTGGCGATTTCTTTCTCGCTGCAGCCCTGAAAAAAAACCCCTCGATCGAAATGGTACTGAAAACGTTGGGGAAAGTATAAACCATGGTAGTAGGAAAGGGGGATCATGCTGGCCAGGGCGATCGAGTCTTCTTGGGGTGAATCGGGAGTAACAGCGACGTTATCCACATGGCGATCGCTCGGTAGGGCCAATTCTAGCAGCGGTTGAAATAAGCGGACGATACCGAGGATATCCCAGGGTAATCCCACCGCTAGGGGCGAAATATAGCCAAATTGCTCCGATTGACCGAGTAAATTGTGCAGATGGGTCGTGCCGCTGCGCCAATAGCCGACAATAAAAATGGGTGCTTTTACCTGCACGCGGCGCTCATAAAACCCTGTCATCAAAATTCGTTCTAGGGTAGAAAAAGGCAGTCGCGCCAGGGTAACTGCCAGCGCCAGGGTTGCCGGGGCGAAATTGGGGCGATCGATGCCGCCATTAGTCAAAAATAAACGTAATAGGGTACTAAGGTTACTACCACAAAGGGGATGAAACAAACTGGACATATTAACTATTTTTTAGCGTTTTTTTGGCGGATAGCTTGGCTGGCCAAGGTTTTGCCGAATTCCCAAGCGGCCCCTAGGGCTGATTCATTCTAACAAATCGCAAAGCCTGAACCACTTGTTATCAAGCCATCTTTGCCCCTTTGTAATGGATAAAAGGATAAAGGATAAAAAGCCTAAACCTCTGAAAAGATTTAGAGCTATAGTTGGGAGAATTGACAAATTACTAACAGCTTGAAAGTCAGTTAAAGGTAAAGTATCTTCCTTAAAAATTACGTCTTTTACCCAGTGCAACTGATTTTCTATGTTCCAATGACCTCGAATTTTTCGAGCAAAAGTTTGAGCACTTTCTACCAAACTACTAATGTACTAGGCACAATTATAATACCCTTCTCCCCCTCTTTCACCATACCTTTCCACTTTAATATAACTTTTAATGTGTTCCCAAACATTATTAAAGGGATGAGTTACATTAAAGACTGATGTTAGAAGTGTTGAACGTTGAGAAAAGTCAGACAAAAAAAGCTATTATAGATAGAATCTAGACAACTTATTCCCCCTCACAATAGGTAGTTTGCCCTGATGACGAATTTCTCAAAACTCATAAAAGAGCTTCTCAAACCACTGCCTAAAAATTACTACCCCGCTTGGCTCTTCGTTACCCTTTATGCTAAATCAACATACAAGATGCCAAGATAACATACTTCTAACCCAAAAATTCCGAAAGTTTCTAAAGCCAT
>NZ_JASJFF010000759.1:0-1854 GCF_030065435.1 Microcystis sp. M53603_WE2 | reverse complement strand
TTTTACCTATAGGAGCATTCCCCTATAGAACCCCATAACTCTAGTTTTCAAGGTGCGTTCATCGGTTGATGACTGGGTTTTTTAAGCGGTTGCTTACCCTGCCCGCTATTCTTAATATCATACATCCTATAAAGTCGCCCTAAAAGGGCGAGGCTTTAAACCCAATTTTTCGGTAAACGGTCTTGACGCAGCAAATCCGCCAGATTTTCCCGTTCAAGGATCAGATTAGCTTCTCCATTTTGGACAATTACCGCCGCCGGACGGGGTAAGCGGTTGTAATTAGAAGCCATACTGTAGTTATAGGCTCCTGTGGCTAAAACCACTAAAATATCCCCCGGGTTGGTTTTCGGTAGCGTAATATCCTTAATTAGAATATCGCCAGATTCACAATGTTTTCCAGCTATTGTCACCACTTCCTGACATTCTTGACTCATTTTGTTAGCGACCACGGCCCGGTAAACCGATTGATAGGTAATCGGTCGGGGATTATCGGACATTCCGCCATCGACGGCGATATAGGTGCGGATTTCGGGGATTTCTTTGCGATTACCCACTGTATAGGCCGTTACGCAAGCGGTGGCAATCAGAGAGCGTCCCGGTTCGGCAATGAGCAGGGGATAAGCGATACCTCTTTCCTGACAAGCTTTGGCCACTGCTAAGGACACTGCTTGCACCCATTCCTCGATACTTGGGGGGTCATCACTTTCGAGGTAGCGAATTCCTAAACCACCACCCACATTTAATTGCTCTAGGGGTAAACCCCGTTCTAATCCTAATTTAAACCAATCTGCCAGCACAGAGGCTAAGTCTTGGTGGGGTTGACGTTCAAAAATCTGGGAACCGATGTGAGCGTGTAAACCCAGACAATTCAGCTGCGGATGAGCTAAAACATAGTCAAATACCGCTTCGATTTGATGGGGGTCAAAACCAAATTTACTGTCTAAGTGACCCGTGCGAATATATTCGTGGGTGTGACACTCGATGCCGGGGGTTAAACGCAACAGGATCGGAATAGGGGTATCAGGACGATTTTCGCCTAATTTAACCAGATTTTCTAGTTCTAGCCAGTTATCAACGATAATAATGCAGTTATGCTCGATCGCATATTCTAACTCGGCGATCGATTTGTTATTACCATGAAAGTATATTGGCACATCAGTTTTATTGATCTGGTCTAAAGCGGTTAACACCGTGTGAATTTCTCCGGCCGACACCACATCAAAACCTAATCCTTCACTAGCGACCACGGCCGATACAGCCAGGCAATTCCACGCTTTCGAGGCATAAATTACCCTAGATTCTCCGGGATAATGTGTCTGGAAACCTTGCAGGTATTGACGACAGGCAGTGCGGAGGGTAACTTCATCGACAATATACAAGGGTGAACCGAAACGCTCCACTAGGGTGGTCACATCGCAACCACCGATTTCTAGACAATCGCGGTTATTAACCTTGGCTGTCAGGGGTAACAGGGTTTGATTCGGGGATAGACAATCTTGATAGGCTAAATATTTTTGTCCGGAATTGCTGATTTTAGGTTCAGTTGATAGCATAATCGGTGTTTTTTGTCAAGCAATCGATAATTTTTGTTACAATCTCTGCCCATCACCGATTCAGTCAAGGGAAATTTGACCGTCGGTGATCTAGATAACCAAAATAGTTCTCTCTTTCAGTGTACGATCAACCACCCGCTAAAAATCCCTTTTTTGTCTGGAAAAAATCGAGCAGCGACCCCGAAATAGTGGTAATAGTATTGAAGGAGTGGTCTTAAAAGTGATGATATGACTGACCAGAATGGCGTGTTAGTAGAAGAACAGAGCGAGGATATTACCCGTAAGATGAGTCAATTAGCCA
>NZ_JASJFF010000155.1:0-3769 GCF_030065435.1 Microcystis sp. M53603_WE2 | reverse complement strand
GAACCCTTATAGAGAAAGGCATTTAGCGATTTTTGTCAATTGTTTTTGCTCTAGAGCGAACTAATCAATTAAGTCTCTTGCCAGATAAGGATTTAGTCGATTTATGCCCCCTATCGAACCATACCAAGTAACGAAGAACCATTTTGACAAGACAGAGCAAAGACGTTTGACTCCTATGCAAGTGCTTAAAATTAGAAATTAATTGCTGGCTCCCGTCAGTCAATAATACCAAATCCTGTTATCAGAAAACGAGTAAAGACGAGGAGATAAATAGTGCGTGAGGATGTCTTAATGAAAATTACCCTGAACCTACCGGATAACCTCAGCCAAGCCGAAACCTTTAACCAGGGCGACTGGCTCCGGGAGATTGCCATTGCGCTGTTTCAGCAAGAGCGGATTTCCCTGAGTCGCGCCAGTAAAATTGCCGGGATGGAAGTCATGGACTTTCAAAAACTGCTGGCAGATCGCGGTATTTGTGTTCACTACGATGTAGAAGACTTTGAGCAGGATGTTCAGCATCTGCGCGATCGAGGCTGGCTATGATCGTGGTCAGCGATACCTCCGCCCTTGCCAATCTGGCGATCGTCGATCATCTCTGGTTGCTAGAGTCAATTTACCAAACCGTTATCATTCCAGACGTTGTTGCTAGGGAACTAGCAGCCGCAAGCAATCCCATCATTCCAGCCATTCTCCAAGCCGGCTGCATTCAACCCCAACCCCTCACCAACTCCGAACTCGTTAACCAGCTTCAGCAAGAACGAGGATTGGATGCTGGAGAAGCGAATGCAATAGCCTTGGCACTTGAGCTGCAAGCTGATGATCTGCTCATCGATGAACGCTTGGGGCGGCAAGAAGCCCTGCGGCTAGGGCTGTCTATCATTGGTATTCTGGGCATTCTGCTCGTTGCCAAACAAAAAAGCCTCATCCCTCAAGTTCAACCTGTTATGGATGCCTTGATCAGCCAAGCTGGTTTTCGTGTCAGTTCCCAGCTATATCAGCGTGTCTTAGCTTTGGCTCAAGAACCTTAGTAAAGGATAAGCCAAGATGGTCTGTGGAGTCGGTATCGATCGAAACTATCGTTTCCCATACCAATATCTTGATATTGCCCTTAGATTCTTGTTGATTGAGATGGAAACAAAACGCTACAAGTAAGTACAGTATGAATGATAATTTCACGCTAAAAAATCTTTACAGAAGCCCCCGACAATTGAACGAATCGAATAATTATAAATTTTTGTCAAGAGGTGCGGTCAGATCGAAGAATCGTCGCTAGAATCCTAGAAAACTTCTGTTATTTCAGCCTATTGTCAGAAATTTAGTTAAACAAGGTTTTTGACAATATGCTAATCTGGCTAACACGCTTTTGGGCGTGATATACGGAAAAGTTCGGGCGATTGCGCCCAAATGGGGTGATATGCCGAAAGTTGACCCATATCGTTACCCCAGAGAGTGTTATACAGAAAGTTTCTGTATAATCCCTAGTTAGCCAGACGAAGCGAGTGTACCGCTAGGATGTGGGCTATATGATTGGAGTGTCAAAATGACGAGAAAGACAATTGTCCTCATTGCAGCCTTCGTTGCTCTAGGTACTGCCACCGTTGGACTCGTGACGGCAATTGTTACCCAGCGAGGACTGATTCTCCCCCTAAATATCTTGGATTTACTTTCCATTAAATTCACCACTTCGGAGATGATTGATAGTTGGTTTGGCTTGGCTGGACATAATAAGTTAATCAGTCCTTCGGAATTAGGTGAACCGCTCAAGTCATTTAGAAACCAATGGGCAAAAACTAATCCCACTGTCACCCCTTTTCTGGGACTGTGGCATAATGATGGTGACGGTTTTCAAAGTTTACATGAAGCTTATTTTTTGAGTATTTTTCCCTCTCAGGTGCAGGGGCAAGTCTGTGTTTTAGAATACAAAGACCGTGGTTTGCTGGATGTTTCGATTCTTTCATTGTCAACGGCAAAGGTGATCAGTGGTCAACTCCTCAGTAGCCGTTTGCGGGCGGATAAATCTACCATTGTGCAAAAAGACTTCTACAATGGTTATCCTGTAGAAGGTTATCCTGTAGAAATTTTGCCTGTTTTAGATGGGCAAAATGAAATCTATATTTTTTCCTCCCGATCCCCGCCCCAGTTACCCCCTGGTTTTCCTGAAGATTTGACATCTAAGGTAAAGCAGGAACTGTCGGATCGAGGTTGTACAATGGACTAGATGTTAGCGATCGCCATCGCCTCGTAGGTTGGGTTGAGCGAAACAATACTGGGTCGAAAATAGATCAATTCGCTTGAAAAAGCGAAACCCAACCACCCCAAAGGTTACTCTTGGTTGGGTTTCCTTACGTCAACCCAACCTACAATAATTGCTGCTCTCGTAGTGGACTGTTTCAGTGCGATGCCGAAGGCACTGCGTAGCAGATCGCCATCGCCGTAGGGTGCGTTCCCTAAGGTGGCTCCTACTGCTCCAGCGCTCGATTTTGGGGAACGCACCATGCACATTGATTGAAACTGTGGGTTTAAGTGCGATACCGAAGGCACTGGGTAGCAGTACGCTGACGAGGGTACGCTAATCAAATGTAATGCGCCATATTTTCATTGGTGAGGCCAGCAGAGTTGGGGGTGATATGATGAGAAAAGAGCGGCCACTCAACACCATTTGGAGCTAATCAAAACTATGTCACTGTATCCTGATCAGGAACCCGCAATTACTCGAACAGAGCGTGGTTTAACAATTTCTGGCACAAGAATAACCTTGTATCAAATAATGGACTATATTCACGCCAATTACCCTCGTCATTTAATCCGCCATCAATTCTATCTAACTGATGAGCAGTTTGATGCAGCCATCTCTTATATTGACGCTCACTACAAAGAAGTAGAGTCAGAGTATCAAATAGTTGTGCGGCAAGCAGCAGAAATTCGAGATTATTGGAATGAGCGTAACCAAGAACGTATTGCTAATATTTCTAAGTTGCCGCCCAAGCCTGAATATACTTCTGCTTGGCAAAAATTGCAAGCGCGTAAAGCCAAACGAGCAGCAATAAGCCAGTGATTTTTCTAATCGATCACAATTATTGAAGGGCAATCGCTCATACTTTTTGGCAGTATTACTTCTGAAGGGTGGCTTGAAACATTACCAATTCGTTTTATTTCATTTGATGAAGTTGAATTACCAATTAACAGCAGTGATAGAGTGGTCTGGAGGTTTGCTCAAGAGAATCAAATGATTTTGCTAACCGCCAACCGTAGTATGAAGGGTGAAGATTCTTGAGAGCAGGTAATTCGAGAAGAATGTTTACCAACTTCTTTGCCTGTGGTTACGTTTGCAAATGTTGATCGGATTATTGAACGAGAATATCGAGAAGAATGTGTTGATCGCTTGATTGAAATTGCTCTTTACCTTGAAAATTATTTAGGCGTGAGTCGTCTGTTTATTCCATAGCAAATGTCTAACTTTGCCGTTAGGCGGCTTCGTCTATCTGTGAAGGCGTAGCCCCAGTGCGATGTCGAACGCAATCTTGTAGGGTGCGTTCCCTAAGGTGGCTCCTACTGTTCCAGCGATCGATTTTGGGGAACTCACCATGCACATTGATTAAAACTGTGGGTTAAAGTGCGGTCGCCGATTTTAATAAGCTATATTAACAACAATACTTAAAGAGAAGGCTTAAAATGGTTAAATCAACTTTGTACACGACAGCAAAAGTCCTACCGGGAAATAGAATTGAAATTGAATCTCCAGAGCTGACTGTAGGACAAACTGTTGAGG
>NZ_JASJFF010000037.1:0-2907 GCF_030065435.1 Microcystis sp. M53603_WE2 | reverse complement strand
GAACCCTTATATAGAAAGGCATTTGGCGATTTTTGTCAATTATTTTTGCTCTAGAGCGAACTAATCAATTAAGTCTCTTGCCAGATAAGGATTTAGTCGATTTATGCCCCCCTATCGAACCATACTAAGTAACGAAGAACCGTGATCGCTGGCTGAAATTGGGGGTCTTTTTGAGGAATATTTGGCATCAATTTACTAAAGTCAATGGGATTACCGCTAAAAATTCCTTTCTCACCGTAAAATGACCTTAGCATCTCTGCAACAATACGCGCTTTGGCAATATACTTTCCATAACTTTCGGGTTGAATATTAGGGTATTGAGAAATTAAGTCTGTTTCTTCCGTCCGTAATTCATCGATTTTTTGGTTGAGTTCTTCGTAAGAATTTGGATCTGTAACTTTCCCTCCTAGATAGACAACGTTGCTCAGTCCAAGAATAGAAAGAAAGTTTTGCGGTAAAGTAAATGTCGCCAGATCTGAACCAGTACCGAAAACACCTAAAAATAAGCTAGCAGCTACCAACAAGCTAAAACCTGCTAGTTGAAAGCTGTAAACATCAAATGAACCACCGCTTTTGATTAGGTCGCTCCATTTTGCATCTTCTAATTCTGGTTTTTTCTCGTAACCTTTTTCACCAATGGTCAGCCATTGATGATTTCGCAACCAGGCCCAATTAGAGAATGTCAGTCGTTTGCTTCCCAATGCTATCACCTTGGAACCAGTTGTGCCAACAGCACTGATACCTAGTAGTAAAAGAATATCATTTGATAGCCCACTCAGTTCTTTCTCATTGGACAGAGTGTATAGAAGTCGAAATAGCACCACTAAAGTGAAACCAAAAATTTGAAAATTAGAAAGACTAGCTTTACCAAGGTGTCCTGCTGTCAAAGCTACGGGCTTAATCCATAATTCACGAAAATTATAGTTGTTATCCCAGCTTACCCACAAGACAGTAATTGTATAGAAACCCAAAACACCCCCTAATGCTATTGCTATTGCCAACGCCTGGTCAGAGAACTTCGCAGGAGTCCCAGATTGAGTTTGAGGGGAAGATGTTGCAGCAGCAGTCCGGGAGGGGATTTGAGGGGAAGATGTTGGAGCAGGAGTCGGGGAAGGAGTTTTAGAGGAAGGTGTTACAGAAGGAGTTGGAGAAGGAGTTTGAGCTAAGACGTTGGTAACTAATCCATAGGCAAAAGTCACAAAAACAGTAGTTAGTAATGCAGTAAGCATCCATTTAACAATTGATTTTTTCATTGTCATTCACCTCTTTTTTGGGGATAAAACTGGATCGATGTATGGAGTTTTAAGTTTAATTGTGGCTTTTACCTCCTTTTACAAAAATAGTGGACGATGACATAACGGGGAACTGTTCTTTTAAAAGGAAACGTTCCCAGTTTTGGCGGTCTCGCTCCCCATTCGGCTGTGGTAATGACTTTGGCGGTAAATGGCATAATTAGAAAAAATCTCGGCAATAAAATTGTTTAAAAACTTTGAGCAATAATATAGAGTTGTTGACAATAATTTAGCTCATGCAACAACTCTACTTACTTTGTTAGTCAACTCCAACCACGTAACTGGAACCATCCGGCTCGACTGAGAGTATCTTTGCCATAATTCCGGTTAGCAGTGAAGAAATCAACATCTCCGTGGTCGAGCAAAGCTCTTAGGGCATTTCCAGGTCCAGAATTGTATGCAGCTAAAGCGGCACGGATAAGCTCTTTGCCTTGCAAATTAGTCTTGCGTTGCATAAAAGCTCGGTTGTCAGCAAGAACTTGACAGCCAAAGAGAATGTTCTCTCTGGGATCTTTCCACTTACCAGTAGAGGTAAACTGAGGAAAAGCACGGTCATCAATTTGCATCAGTCCCCGACCGTGACCAAAATCTCCCGTACCAGAAGGGCCAGGTGGATTTAAGAGTAATCCCCAGTGAGATTCTCGTGAACCAATGCCCGCAATCACAGCAATCGGAAAGCCCTGTTGGTTAGCTCCTTCTTCAATAAAAGCTCTAAACTGTTGAGCGGCTTCTAATTGTCTGAGCATGGAAGCATCATTGCGAGCAATTGTCGTGGCAAACACAAGTTCAAGATTGGGAGGTTGCTCGTCTGATAATGCTGCCCAAGTCAGCGGACCGACAATTCCATCATCATCCAAACCACGAGAGCGTTGAAATTGTTTGACAGCCATTTCGGTTGCCTGTCCAAAGAAGCCATCAATAACGACAGCAATTCCTTTGGCATTGAGCAGTTCTTGCAGTTCCATCACTTCGTCTCGAAGTTGAGGAGAAGTGTGGTCAAATCCGTCAAATAAACGTAAGGTTGGACCGATCATTGTGCAAATTCTCCTTGCATTTTGTTTTCGATAGTTTCCATGGTTATTGATGTCAGTTTGCCTTTAGGAAGATGAGAGTCCCAAAGCCGCAAGCGTGGCAGGTCCAACGATGCCATCAACAGGTTGCAATTGTTTCTGTTGTTGAAATGCTTTAACTGCTTCTTCTGTCTTTGGACCAAAGAAACCATCAACTGTTGACTGGAAACCATTGCGGACTAATGCTTGCTGAACTTGACGCACGTCATCTCCTTCCAAAAGTGGGCGCGTGAGTTGCAATAAGCGATCTCCTAGTTCAACGCTACCCCCACCATTAACCCCTGTGTCTAGAGTCGGACCATTAGCAAAGCCATTAGCAGGAGATTTACCGAGACGAGCGGCGGTATTTGGACCCCACTGCCCATCCTCTGCAATCCTGTCATTGGGATTGTTTTGATTCCACAGGGGAGCATCTCACCTTTGCAATAAGTAGAAATGCTTAATGAGATCAATAAAAAAGTTAAAAAAGGCAACCATTTAGATAAGCACAGCGATGACGAAGGACTTGCGGTACATTACAAGATTGCCAACTTGCACCAGTAATT
>NZ_JASJFF010000622.1:0-2543 GCF_030065435.1 Microcystis sp. M53603_WE2 | reverse complement strand
TCCGCCAATTCGCGAGGCTTGGCCGATGGTGGCGGGTTTAATTTTTGTTAATTTTTCCCGCGATTCCATTGACAAAGTTTCGATTTTCATGTAGTCAATATCGGGGGATAAATGACGGTTACTGTGGCGACTAATTTGGTCAATTTGATTTTGTTGTCGTTTCAAGTAACCGGAATATTTAATCTCAATTTCTACCCCTTCTCTTTCGGCTAAATTTATATCAGGATTACCTAAACCATAACGATCAAGATCGAGATAATGCAAGCTAGGACGACGCAGTAAATCCGCTAAAGAGAGAGAACCTTTGATTTTTTGTTCTGTATCCTTAACGATGGCAATTGCCACCTGATCCCGTTCTTTAATTCTGGTTTCGTGTAGGCGTTCTTTTTCAGCGATAATATTAGCTTGTTTAGTTTGGAATAATTGCCAACGCCGGTCATCAATTAAGCCAATTTCTCGCCCTAAAGGTGTTAATCTTTGATCGGCATTATCCGATCGCAATACTAAGCGATATTCGGAACGACTGGTTAACATCCGGTAAGGTTCCCGCAGATCCTTGGTACACAAATCATCGACCAAAGTTCCTAGATAACTTTCCTCCCGGGGAAAAACAATTAACTCTTTTCCTAAAGCAAACCGGGCCGCATTAATCCCCGCCACCAGTCCCTGGGCTGCCGCTTCTTCATAACCGGTTGTCCCGTTAATTTGTCCCGCACAAAATAACCCCTCAATCTTCTTCGTCATCAGGGTTGGATAACACTGAGTTGCTGGTAAATAATCGTATTCCACTGCATAGGCAGCACGCAACATTACACAGTTTTCTAAACCGGGTAAAGTCCGCAGCATTGCTAATTGAACATTTTCCGGCAGTCCCGTTGAAAAGCCTTGGATATAAAGTTCGGGAATATCGCGCCCTTCCGGTTCAATAAAAATTTGATGACTTTCTTTATCGGCAAAACGGACGATTTTGTCCTCAATACTAGGACAATAACGCGGCCCTTTGGAGTCAATAAAACCGCCATAAATGGGGGATAAATGTAAATTATCTCTGATTAATTGATGAGTTGCCGCCGTGGTGCGGGTGAGATGACAGTTCATTTGTTCCCGTTCGATCCACACCTCTGGATCAAAACTAAACCAACGTACCTCGTCATCGGGCGGTTGCGGTTCCATACGGGAGTAATCCACCGAACGCTTATCCACACGGGCAGGAGTGCCAGTTTTTAGGCGACCGGTCTCGAATCCGAGACGATTTAGGGTTTCTGTTAAACCCACCGCCGCAAATTCGCCCGCGCGTCCGGCGGCCATAGACTTGCCGCCGATCCAGATTTTGCCGCCTAAAAAAGTGCCAGTGGTTAAAATGACGGCTTTAGCGGCGAAACAAGTGCCGAAATAGGTTTCTACCCCTAAAACTTGCTCATTTGCCCCTAAAATCAGGTCTGTGGCCATGCCTTCCCGAATAACCAGATTGGCTTGGGTTTCGACGATACCTTTCATCACCGCCGCGTATTCCCGTTTATCGGTTTGGGCGCGTAGGGCCCAGACTGCCGGTCCGCGAGAGGCATTAAGAACCCGTTTTTGCAGATAGGTGCGGTCGGCCATTTTGCCAATTTCGCCGCCCAAAGCGTCCACTTCGTGGGTTAATTGGGATTTAGCCGGACCACCGACGGCGGGGTTACAGGGTTGCCAAGCGATTTTATCGAGATTAAGGGTGAGGAGAAGGGTACGACAACCGAGACGGGCGCAGGCTAGGGCTGCTTCACAGCCGGAATGGCCCGCCCCGACGACGATGACATCAAATTCATCTTGAAAGTCTGCGGCTGAGGAGAAAGTCATACTCGATCGAGGGGAAAATTAATTAATCAGGCTAATATTCTAGCAATTTTTCTGAGTTTTCCTCCCAATATAATACAAGAATACTAACTAAGTCATTGACTAACACCAAAGCGATCGCATAAATCTAAAAACAATCTGTATAATCCCTATTTACCCTTGCCTTTTCAGGGCATTACTGGCTAAGTATTATAGGTGCTTATCATATCTTCACGATCGTTTAAAGATTGTAATCATGGATTTACTTGCCAATCCCGTCGCTTTGTCGCGGATACAATTTGCCGTCACCGCTATTTTCCATATGCTTTGGCCGGTGTTAACCACTGGTATGGGCATTTATCTAGTCATTGTCGAAGGATTATGGCTAAAAACCCGCAATCCTGACTACTATCATCACGCTCGCTTCTGGGCAAAACTCTACATTCTCAATTTCGGCATTGGAGTTGCTTCTGGTTTACCCATGGCCTTCCAGTTTGGCATGAATTGGGCGCCTTTTTCGGAAGCGGTGGGGGACTTTTTCGGAACTATCCTCGGTTTCGAGGGAACCATGGCCTTTATGCTAGAGGCTAGTTTTCTAGGAATTATGCTGTTTGGTTGGTGACGAGTTCCCCCGTTAATTCACTTCCTAGCGACAATTCTCGTCGCTTTTGGGGCTAATCTTTCCACCTTCTGGATTCTAACCGCTAATTCTTGGCTGCAAACCCCCGCCG
>NZ_JASJFF010001350.1:0-1329 GCF_030065435.1 Microcystis sp. M53603_WE2 | reverse complement strand
TGCGCTAATTGTTTTTGTGCCTGAGTATCGGTAATCCATTCAAATTCTTGAGGATTACTCATAAATCCTAACTCTAATAACAATGAAGGACTACTATAGGGACGAGTTAAAGCTAAATTATTCCAAAATACTCCATAGGAAGGACGGTTAAGATTTTTGGTTAAATAATCGTGGAGAAAAACTGATAAATCCGCTGCCTGGGGATGATACCAAAATATGCCAATTCCTTGAGTATTTAAGGCATCTCCATCATCAGGTAAAGCATTATAGTGAACTGATATTGCTAGGGTTGGTTGCAGATTATTAATCATCTCTACTCGTGCCGGTAAAGATAAGTCGATGTCAGTTTCTCTGGTTAAATAAACTGTTGCCCCCAATTTTTCTAACTCCTGTTTAATTAATTTAGACATAAGCAAATTAATCTCTTTTTCTGTGTAACCCGTCGGACCGACAGCGCCGGTTTCTTTACCTCCGTGTCCGGGATCTAATAAAATAACTTTGCCCTGTAAATTATCACTTTTTTCCGGGGGATGACGCAGGGTTAAGATTAAATTTGTCCCCTGGTAACGAAGACTATAACCCCACTGTTGTTTTTGGTTAAGATTAAAAGTGTATTCTATCGTAGTCGGGTTAATTTGTCGCCAATCTAAACGTCTGACCAAAGGATTATCCACTAGAAAAATTGTATCGGTTTGGGCAATGGTATTATAAAGGGTCAAAATAAATTTATCATCCTCTTGTGCCACGGCGATGGGTACAGGATGGGATAGGGGAAAAATAATTTCCGTTGCTTGATTTATACTGCGAGAAGATAGACCGCGAATATTAGCATTATCTAAGACTTCATTGGCTATTAAACGGGTTTCTCGCTCTAAAATCCAACCCCCATAATCTAACCGTAACCAATCCCCCTCTTTCCCCGTGACTCTTGCTTTTGTGCCTTGGGGTAAAGGAGTTAAACGGGAATAATCACTACCCGGTCCCGTGCGCGCTACTCCTTCAGGAACTATAATTTCAATAACTGGTAAATTCTGATCGCTAATAATGTTAATTTCCCCTTGACCTTGTTGAGTAATTGAGCGATTATTTAATTGTGCTGTAAAAATAGGTTTTCCTAAGTTAGCCTCTTGCTTAAACTGCTGACAACCTCGATAATAACCAGTTTTATCCTGAGAATCCGCTTGATTGAGATTAGTTAAAACTGCGGCATTACTAGGCAGTTTTGTGGTTTGAGGTTGGGGTAAAAGAGGCAGAATTTTATCTCCTAACTGCACAGAAACCTGAGCTTGGGGAGTGGCAATCGCACTAAAACAAATCCATTCCCCCACT
>NZ_JASJFF010000103.1:0-5291 GCF_030065435.1 Microcystis sp. M53603_WE2 | reverse complement strand
TCAGGGAAAAAGTACCTGAATTTTCCCCTCAATCACTCCAATGGTCGGCACTTTTTGAGGTCAAAAAAGTCTAAAAGTATTATCCAACAAGGTTTTTATATTTATTCAGCAAACCCTAACTATAATGAGCTATTTATACTCTTATCGCCATAACTTGACCCAATTATTAGAAGAAATTAATTTACAGAAACCTGCGATCAAAATTCCTACCTTTGTTACTCATGACTTGGTAGATACTTATCAAATTTGTCGTCTAATTGATGATTTCATTTTTGAATATTTTCAAGAAAATAGAAAAACAGACACAGACATTGCAGACAATAGGGATCAAAAAATCGATGATGCTTTGGAGGAGTTCCAGTCTAAAGTAGTTGAAAAAATCCTGAAAGAAAAACAGGATTTTAAAAATATATCTCTCAAAAAGAAGAAAGGATTTAAAAATATTTTTGAGTTTGCTCAATGTGAAAACTTGTACTTATCGAATAAATATGTCAATCTTATCTCGGAAAGTCTAGGTCATACTTTAGAAGAAATTGCTTCTATTAGTTCACAGGTTTTTGTACCAGAAAAAATTCTAAATTTTAAAATCAAAGGTGTGGATTTAGTAGTTTTTAATCAAGGAATAATCAAATACACTCAATTAAAAACTAAAAAAGATACTCTTACTGGTAGCCAGAGTGATCGGAGTATCAATGAATTTAAAATACATCCTAACTCAGTTTTTGCCGCTGCTTTAGATATGGGCAATTCTTGGACAATTAGCAAAACCAAAGCTAAAGAGAATAATATTGAGCTATTAGCAGGGCAAGCTTTTTGGTCAATGTTGGACTTAGATTATGAAACTATCCTGAATAAGTTAAAGATGACAGTCAGGAAAATCGAAAAAAAACTTTATCAAGTTTAGCTACTTTGATGTATAATAGAGAGGTAGATAAGTTGTTAATTATTGGTTATGACTCAGGTAAATCTACAAAAAGCCGCTAATATTCTCGGTGTAACTACCGCAGAAATACTAACATGGCAAAAGAAAAAATTAATCAAAGGTCAGAAAATCAATCAAGTTGATTGGTTATTTGATCTCGAGCAATTAACCAATCTTAAAAATAACCAATCCCCCAGAGAATTGAGAATTTTACAAACTGTTGAGCCAACTAATTACACAGTTATTGAATTATTTGCTGGTTGTGGTGGTATGGCTTTAGGTTTAGAAAATGCGGGACTAAAAACGCAATTACTGGTGGAAATTAATCAAGATTGTGTTAATACTTTAAGACTTAATCGACCGCAATGGAATGTTATAAATCAAGACATAAAAAAGATTAAATTTTCCAATTTTAGAGACAAAATAGATATTGTAGCTGGAGGTTTTCCCTGCCAACCTTTTAGTTATGCTGGGTTAGGAAAAGGATTAGAAGATTTGAGAGGAAGCCTATTTTTTGAATTTGCTCGTTGTTTACAGGAAGTGCAACCTAAAATCGCTATAGCCGAAAATGTTCGAGGATTATTAAGCAATAAAAAAGGAGAAACTCTGCAATTAATGCTGCAAGCTTTACAGGAAATCGGTTATTATGCTGCTTATCAAGTTTTATCGGCTCAATTTCTTGATGTTCCCCAAAAAAGAGAAAGATTAATTATTATCGCCACCCGTCAAGATCTAAATATTAAACCGATTTTTCCCCAATATAGAAACTATACTATTTCTCTGAAAAAAGCCCTAGAGAATTGTCCCAGTTCTCCAGGAGTAGAATATAAAGAAAGAAAAAAAGAGATTATGTCCTTAGTTCCCGCAGGAGGAAATTGGCGGAATTTGCCGATGGATATTCAAAAAGAATATATGAAAAATAGTCTCAAAAATCACGGCGGACGGACAGGATATGCTAAAAGATTATCTTGGGATGAACCGGCTTTAACTATTACCTGTAGTCCGGCACAAACCCAAACAGAAAGATGTCATCCCCAAGAAACTCGTCCTTTGACTGTGAGAGAATATGCACGAGTGCAGTCCTTCCCCGATGATTGGCAATTTACCGGTAATTTAACCTCTCAATATCGACAGATTGGTAACGCGGTTCCCGTGAATATGGCCTATCATCTTGGTGGCTGTTTAATTAATATGTTGCAGGGGGATTATCTGGGGGAAACACAGCCAAAAACCGAACAGTTAAGCATTCCGGGATTAGAAGTTAATTAATTTTGACTAAAAGTAAATAGTTTTTACCTAATCAGCAACAGCAGCAGAAAAATTAAGTAGTTATACTAAATCCGTTGAGTAACGCACAGAAAACGGGTTTCTCCGAGAAACCCGTTTTCTACTCATGCACTCATGCAAAAAGGGGAATGAATAATCAGTCTTTAATAACCAGATTTAGTATAACTACTTCTTGCATGAGTTCCTATCCTCAGCCAGAAATTGATTTTGTCCGATTTTACTGTCCGGGATCTGTAGGGTTGATTCATGAATCAACCCTACCCCACCAGAAATTGATTTTGTCCGATTTTACTGTCCGGGGGGAATAACCTCTAATGGAATACTTTCAGTTTCTCCATCTTTAGATGGATTGACATCGGGACTTTGTTCTGCATCTGGAGTTTTTTCCACCGCTTTGGTTTCTGAGGTGGGGGGATTTTCGGGGGGTGCTTCTGGACTGGGGTTATTTTCCGGGATGGGGGTGAATTCCACCGGGGTTTCCCTTTCAGGCGAGGGGGAAACTTCGGGGGAAGGTTCGATATTACGGGTACTTTCCGCGGGAGTTTCTTCTATCCGGGGAGATTCTGGGGTAGTTGCGGGGGTAGTTGCGGGGGTGTCTTCCCTGGTTTTTTGTTCTTCCTGGGGACAGGCTGCCGATTCTAAACCGAGATGACATCGGACTTCCTCCCGTCCCAAAGACACGGCAATTCCCGACACCGACATTAACAAAGCTAGGATGGGTAAGATATTGTTCATAAAATTAGACTTGATTCTACTCCTCGACATCACATTATCTATTTTAGATAAGTAGCTGGTTATAATTAAATTAAAAATGGATTTTAGGTTCGATCCCCCCTGCCCCCCTTGATAAGGGGGGTGCCGATCCCCCCTTAGTCCCCCCTTAATCCCCCCTTGATAAGGGGGGCATCTGATAATTTTTAACGCCTACCTACTTAGGATCGAATTGATATTGAGAACCCTTTGGCCCCTCATTGCCGCGATTAGCACGCACCAAGGGAACTTGATTAAAAATGTTAAAATCCGTGGTGCTTCCCTGCAAGGTGATTCCTCGATTTAAAGTTTCGACTACAGTAGCACGGTCAGAACTTTTAGCGATCGCTTCCCCTAATACTTTCATACTATCGTAGGCGGTAGCAGTACGCCAACTGACGCGACCGCGCCAACTTTTCAGCGCATCTTTAGCAAAAGGATCCGTTGCTTGGAAACTCCAAGGTACTGCTAGAACTAATCCGTCGATGCTATCTGCTCCTTGAATAAGGATATCGGGTGTATAAAGTTCATTTCCGCCTAATAATAGCATTCCAGACGATTCTTGGGCAATAGCCACGGCTTGATCAATGCGATCGCCATCTTTACTCAAGGCCAAAAATACCACCTTAGCGCCGGCTTGTCTTGCCTGATCTATGGCAGTTTTAGCATTAAAATTGGCTTTAGTTGTGTCTATTTCCTTAACTATCTTGCCTCCTGGTTGCTTTATTGCTTTAGCAAAGGAATCCCTTAATTTTTGACTATAGGGACTATCGGAATTATAAAAAAGAACCACTGAGGGAGACTTCTCTTGCTGACTAGCATAATTAGCCAAAGTTTTGGCCACTGCTTCCAGATAACTGCCTAAAACTTCCTGAGATTTATCTTTAAGGGGAATAGTTTTCAGGGTTGCATTTCCCGTTTGACTGACACTGGTAGTCAGGGGAGAAAGAATCGCTAATCCTTCTTTTTCGTAACTTTCAATCGCTTTTTGACTAAAAGGATCGATTCCGTGGCCCATAACTGCCAAAACTTGACCGGATTGAATCAGATCATCGGCTATCGCTTTTGATTGTAACCCACCACCATCATTAGCGATGACTATTTCCAAAGGATTACCCGGATTAGAATTATTAAACTCCTCTTGATACCTTGCCACACCTCGGAGAATTTCCTTGGCGCTGTTGGGGTCGTTAGCGATGGGGACAACGACGGCTATAGTATGTTTATTACCCTTTTGTCTAGCTTTGGCGTTATTGTAATAGATTTTGCCCTCCGGATCGTTTGCTTGGGGAGTGGCCGCCAGTTGGTAAACTGCGATCGCATTTGCCCAATCTTCCTTTTTAAAGGCCGCTGCGCCTTTTTCTTTGTTAGGAGTGGAATTAAGCAGTATTTTCTCACCTTGGCTAAATAAATCGGGATTTTTAGCCGTATTACTCACAAAAGTTGCCTTAGATTGCCTATCTGGGGTTTTTTCCCCGACAACTGGGGAAGTATCGGGTTTGGGAATGAGCATTTGCAATAGACTCCAACCCCCTAAACCTGCGGTTAAAGCGGTAATTATCAAAGCGAAGGGAAGTAACCAGTTAGATTTTTGGCCGACTCTAGTTGTACCCCCCGGGGACACCACCACCGTGGTTTTAACCGTCGTTGTTACGGGATCCATCGCTTCCCTAGGTAGGCCACAGATAGGACAATCAGGAGTAGTATTTTCGCAGGGTTCATGACCTCCCGCAATCGCTTGCGGATAAGTTTTACCATCTTTAGGGATACCGTCACATTGCCAAGTAGTCATGATTAGGGTTTGCTGAAAAAGTTTGTTGGTGGGGTTAGGAGTCAGGAGATAGGAGTCAGGAGACAGGAGACAGGAGATAGGAGATAGGAGTCAGGAGTCAGGAGTTAGTATTCTCCCCAATTCCCAATTCCCACTTCATAATTCATAATTCATAATTCATTATTCCCACACCCCACACCCCACACCCCACACCCCACACCCCACTTCATAATTCATTATTCCCAACCCCCCATCTCTCCACTTCCCCACTTCCCCATTTCCCTCTTAACTATTCCCTAGGGCCTGATAAAGTAGATAGAGGACGTTGTCGTAAGCTTTGGAAATAGAGGCCACCGATAAGCAGTAAAAAGAGGATATAGGCAACAATTTGACTGATATAGAGGTTTTGACGATAACCAAACAGAGATTTGAGGAGGAGTCCGGGGAAAGTGCGATCGCTCAAAATTTGGGAACCGTCCCAAACTTGAAAACCGAGAAGACAGGAGGAGGGGAGAGAAGGACAGAAATGGCGATAAAAAGGGTCAATTTCACTTAAAAGAC
>NZ_JASJFF010001142.1:0-1845 GCF_030065435.1 Microcystis sp. M53603_WE2 | reverse complement strand
GGATTAGCCTTGCCCACAGCAACAAGATTCTACTAGGCTGAAGCTTCTGCCAGAAAGACTAGCGATCGCCGAAAAGTTTGCCGGTGTTCGCTATTGGCTTATACTAACGAAGGCTTCGATAATTCTCAGGGTAGGTTCGGGGGTTCGATGCTTGGTCAGTTTACCTTCACTGTCACCAGCAGCGATCGCAATTACCCCGACAGAGATAATCTCTCGAGTCAATGGTTTAAATCAATCTTCTCATTATTAAGTATTTAAACTTAATTATTCACGATTCCGTCAGTGTCTTGTAAGTAAGGATTATTGTTAGATGGACTTCTCGATCGCCACACTCCTCTCTCATCTTAGTGATGATAAATTAGCTACGGGTAAACTTCTCGAAAAAAAACTGGGCTGCGAAGACGATCCCGAAAGCTGCGAAAAATTGCAAGTGATTCTCGGTGCTTTGGAACGTCTGGGAATGGTTGTCAAAGAACGCGGGCGCTATCGTCGTGTGATCGAGGAAAATGTCGTAGAAGCAAAGCTGCGCTGTTCCAGTAAAGAATTTTGCTTTGCTATCCAAGATATCGAAGATGCTGATGACATCTACGTCTCGAAAAATCATTTAAGTAACGCTTGGAATGGCGATCGAGTTTTAGTCAAAATCATCCGCGAGGGGACCCGTCGTCGTTCCCCGGAGGGAGAGGTGAGATTAATTCTCGAACGGGCTAATCCTTCGCTTCTAGCGCAAGTAAAACAGGAAAATGAGCGGTTTGTGGCGGTTCCCCTGGATGATCGCCTGAAATTTACCCTTAATCTCCTCGAAAATGGTCAAAACCTCCAAGAAAACATCGATCACCTCGTTCATGTTTCCGTCCTCCGTTATCCCCTAGGGGAAATGCCTCCCATCGGTAAAGTTACTCGCATTCTCGGTTCTACTGCCGAGGCCGCTGCCGACACGGATATCGTCTCCTGTAAACACGATCTACCCCATAATTTTCCGCCAGAAGCCCTCGAAATTGCCGATAATTTAGCGGATTTCTTCGATAGTGGCGAAAAAGAACAACTGCGAGATTTAACCCCACTCTTCACCTTTACCATCGAAGATGACAACCCCCTGGATTATCCCCCGATCATTGAAAATGCCTTTTCTTTAGAGAAAATCAACCAAAATCGCTGGCGAGTCGCCATTCATATCAGCGATGTGGCCCGTTACATTGAACGGGGCGGATTATTGGATAAAGTTGCCAAAAAACGGGGAACTGCCGTCTATTTAGGCGAAAAAGTGCTGCCATTAGTCCCGGCTGCCGTTACCAGTCGTTGTTCCCTGTCACCGCAAGAACAGCGCCCCGCTATTTCTATCCTCGTCACCCTCGATGACAAGGGCGATCTATTGGAGTACGAAATCACCCGCAGCCTCATCCAAGTGGATCAACATTTTACCTATCAACAGGTGCGCGATCTGCTCAGTGAAGAAGATAGCGAAGCTGCCCCCACCGATACCGTTGAAACCCTGAAAGATTTATTTTTTAGCGTTTGCCCCACCCTAAAATCCCAACGTCTGCAGCGGGGTAGTTTTGATATTAAATTAGACAAAATCTCTCCCTACAAAGACGAAGGACGGGGGGGGACTGTTCTCGCTTCTAATAATTTACCGGCCCGTTCTTTACTGACAGAAGTGGCAATTTTAGCCGGCAAAGTCGTCGCTGAACATTTGCAAGCTTTACACTTACCCTGTATCTACTGTGGACAATCGGAACCGGATTGGGATGAATTGGAGGATTTACTCAAATTAGCCAATAATTTAGGGGCAGAATTAAATTTAACTGCCGAGGAGGAGATTAAACCCAATGACTATCAAAATCT
>NZ_JASJFF010001336.1:0-8830 GCF_030065435.1 Microcystis sp. M53603_WE2 | reverse complement strand
TTAGTTAAAGCAGATTTTCTTCCTCAGTGCAACCTAAGTCGATGCTTTCTCACGAGTGCGGGTTCATTTTCTAGGTTGACTTCGGCTTCCTTACCAGCATTTATTGAGATGTTGCCAATAATGGTTGAGGAGATGATATTTAACCAGTTAGGATGACCTTGATAAAGTTCGCTCAGTTTCGTCCATTTCTCCTCATTTTTTAAACCGTATTCTTTGAAGATTTCTTCAAATTCTGTTGTTAAACCTTGCAGGTATAAAGTTTTAATTTTATCGGATTTTAAGGTGACAAAATCTCTGGGAAGTTCCCAACTAATTAAAATCAAGCAACTTTGATGAGATGTGGTAGCAATTTGATGAAAAAATTTATGATAATCCTGACAGTCGGGTAAATATTTACCTGCTAATTCCCCCGGTTTAAAAATATTCTGCACATCATCAAGAATAATTAAACAACGATAGGAGCTTAGATAATCTATTATATCAGGTAAGGGGGTTGATAGAGATTGGGCGAAAAACTGTTTTAGATCATCTTTGAGAGCGATTAATTGAGGAATATTTTCCAGACTGCGATAAATAATATAATCAAATTGTGGGGCAATTTCTGAAATTAATTTAAGGGTTAAAGCTGTTTTTCCGATTCCAGTTAACCCATAAATGGTAATTAATCGAGTTTTATTATCTAGCCATTCTTTTAAGGTTGATATTTCTAACTTACGTCCACAGTTATACCTTAATTCAGGGGCTTTTGTTAAGTCAATCATGGGAGATTTATTATTATGTAAAGAATATGATCGGTTTTGGTTATCATTAGTCGTTTGAATAATTTGACCACCAATATTGATGTTATCAATTTGTAACAAACAATTCCCCGAATGATAAGCTTGAGAAACCCGATATTTTCTTTCTAACTTGGATCGTAAATTATCTTTATTAACATCTTCGTCTAATACCTTACCCAACTTTTTCCATAAGTTAGCAGCCTCTTTTTTAATATGAGATTCACTACAACCATTAAAAGATTGAGCAATTTGCCAATATTTTTGACCTTGCCAAACCCCTGTCAAGATTGCTTCTTGTACTGGTGTCAGATGAGACTCCACTTTCTCAAACATTAAATCATCAACATATTGCAAAACTTGGTCAATATTATTCATTTCTGGTTAAAAAATTAGAGGGTTAATCCAATATATTATACCAAACGGAACTAAGACTGTACCATAACCTACCTATAAATTGTGTACCAAAGCCTACTTTTGTACTAAAATCAAACGCTACAATACTGAGATGTTAGGTAAATCAAGCTAATTAGTCCTATTTGCTTGCTAGATTGTCATCATAGCCCATTTTGCGGTGACATGATCATCTTTTCCCTTTCAAAAATCAATGAAGTAATCTTTAAGTTATGTATCAAGAACAACTGAGTAGCGCCAAGCCTGGATTTATCCTGATTATGATTGATCAGTCAGCTTCAATGTCAGATAAATACGCCAATTCAGATAAAGCAGATTTTGCCGCATTAGCCGTTAATCGAGTCATCGGAGAAATTATTACAGCTTGTTCATCGGGTAATGAGATTAAAGACAGATGTTTTGTGGCGGCGGTTGGCTATGGAGCAAGTATTAATGTACTATTTCTAGATAAAGCCTCAGATTTGGCTAAAAATCCCAATACAACAACCCTTAAGAGAAAAGTCTCTGATGGTGCAGGTGGGTTGGTTGAAGTGGATGAAGTAATGCGAGTGTTTGTGAAACCGACTGCAAGTAATGGAACACCAATGGCTGAAGCCTTTAAACAGGCTTATACTGGGGTAGAAAAATTTATTTCTAATCATCGCGATAGTTTTCCACCTGTTGTGATTAATATAACCGATGGAGAACCTAATGATTCTAATGCTGCTACTACTGAAGCGAAAAAACTAGCACAACTTAAAACAAGTGACGGTAACGTGATTGTTTTGAATGCTCATATTTCTAACGCATCAGCAGGGAAAATAGAGTTACCTAGTGACAATGCTGGTTTTAGCAATAATAAATTTGCTAACTTTTTGTTTGATATTTCCAGTGTGCTTCCTGAGCCTCTTGCTGAGAGTGCCAAAAATGCGGGTTTTAATGTTCAACCTAATGCCAGAGGTTTTATCTTTAATGCTGATGCTGAAGCACTGATTAAACTTCTTCAATTTGGTTCTCAAGGAGCATTACGCTAAAGTTATTGTCATTAATTATGCAATCTGATCATAAAGTTTCAGTCATCCGTCGGTTCAGTCATAGAACTCATAAAGAGATGGAAACCATTAGCGGTTGTCAAGATAATTTTAGCTGTAATGAAGCTAAGAATTGTTTTGCGATCGCCGATGGTGCAACTCAATCATTTTACTCAAGTATATGGTCAAAACTTCTTGTTGATTATTTTTGTGAAAATCCCCAGATTGATAAAAACAATTGGCAAGAATGGCTTGAACTAATTCAGCAAAAATGGTTAGAAGAAGTTAAAGCAGAATTAGAAAAAGCAAAAAGCGGTAATAATTTTGCCTGGATTGAGATTTACAATGGTTTGGAGCGTTCTAAATCAGCAATATCTACCTTTATTGGGTTACAATTTATTGAAAATCAAGCAAAAATCTCAATTGTTGGCGATAGCTGTCTGTTTATTTTTCAGGGAAATCAAATTAAAACCTATTTATTGAAAAAATCAACGGATTTTAATAATCAACCTGAATATTTTGGAAGTCGCTCTAAAAATAATGATCATGAGCCAAAATTTTTAGACATCGAATTAAAATACAAACAACATTCAGATAAGCTTTATTTTGTACTAGCAACTGACGCTCTAGCTGAATATATTTTTAAATATACAGAACAGCAAAGAGATATTTTAACAACTTTACTTACAATTAATTCAGAACAGGAGTTTGAGAATTTTGTAAAATCTGCTAGACATAATGGCACGATAAAAATGAAAAATGATGATGTCACTTTAATGATTTTAGAAGTCAGTGATGGTGAAATCGTCAGTTTGCCTACACAAACCAGAAAAGAAAATCAAAAAAATCCTCCTATCATTTTACCTTCAAGTAATGAAAATAAACAGCCTTTTAACGAAGATAAAAACAATTCTTCAAAAGTAGAAGAAGAACCTAAAGACAATACTCCTGCTGAAAATTTAGAAGTTACTTCTGGTTTTGCCAAAATAAGATTCAATCTACAAACATTATTAAAATTTCTGCCATCTTTACCCATGACGCACCGCAATTCGAGAGGAGTTTCTTCTTCAAGTCCTCAACTGAGAGAAGACAAACCACCCGTAATTAAAGGAATAGATGGAATCCGTAATCTTCTCCTTGTTTTTATTCCTTTAAATATATTCTTAACTATACTCTCCACTGCGACCATATTATATTTTATTTCTCAGACAGCTAACAAAATAAATAGTATAAAAACTGAACAATCAAGCAATTCAAATTCATCTAGTCAAGTCACTAAATATGAACCTAAATATATGAACCTTGAAAAAGGAAATAAAATCTACAAAGATCAAACTTTTCAAGAAATTATTATTCCTGCTTTATCTGACTCATCTCAGGTTTTAATTTTAGAAGAAGGAGACAAATGGATTAAATTTCAGATTGATCTTTATGCTAATCAAGCAATCTTGAATCAATGTTCTACTTGTGCAAGGGATGAAATAGAAATAAAACCCAAGACAAATCTGAGAACTTTGGCTAGTGAATCAGAAAGGGATGTTTTTGGACAATTAAGCGAACCATCAAAGTTTAAAAAACTTGAATTTGATTCCCTTCCCAATTGGTCTAAATTTACATTTGTGGGGTATGTAAAAAAATGAAATATCCGCTTAGAACTGACTATGAAACAGTCGTAAAATACCCTGATAGATTTATATACGATGGTATTTTACAACAAGGAAAGCCTGTTAAGCAAAAGCAAAATCAGAACTTTTTACTGTCTCATAATGGCGGAAAAGCCGTTGTTTATGAAATTCAAACTAATCCTAAAAAATATGCCCTTAAATGTTGGATAGAAGATTTAGGGGATCTAAAAATTCGTTATAAGGCGATTGATGCCTATCTTAAAACAGTTCAACTTCCTTATTTTGTTGATTTTGCTTACCAAGAACAAGGAATTTTAGTCAATGGACAAAGATTTCCCATTATTAGAATGGAATGGGTTGATGGTATTAGCTTTAAAGACTTTATATCTAATAATATTAATAACCCGACTTCTATCCGTAACTTTGCCGAAAAATTCTTAGAAATGGTTAAAATTCTCCATCAAAATAATATTTCTCATGGAGACTTACAACACGGTAATATTATAGTGCGTAAAAATGGTGATCTATGTTTAATTGACTATGATAGTTTATATGTTCCTCAATTAAGCAACGAAACCGACAATATTAACGGACTCCCTGGTTATCAACATCCTAACAGAAATAAGTTATCTAAATTAAGTCCAAAAGCTGACTATTTCTCAGAAATGGTAATTTATTTATCATTGCTTGTTCTATCAGAAAATCCCAACTATTGGCAACAAATACAACAAGAAGAAAGGCTACTATTTTCCGAAAAAGACCTAATTAAACCTAATTCATCCAAGATTTTCAAAGAACTTAAAAATCTTTCTCCTGAGATTGTGTATTTTACCCAAGAATTAGAGAAATTTTGTCAACAATCAAATATTGAAAACCTACAACCTCTTGAAAATTTAGTCAACAATTACACAGGAGCTAAATGGAGTTTTGTGCCTCCTACTAACCCTATTCCAATCGTTACTTCACCTGTTCCTGTAGTTAATAATCCTACTAATTGGGGTTTTACATCTAATAATTCTACTCCATCCCCATACCCTCCTCCCTCAAGTCAAGGATGGACTTTCTCCCCTAACGGAGTTCAAACTCAAACCAGTCCAAAAAATACAAAATCTTCAGATCCCTGGACAAAACTTGAAACCAATTCATCAAGTGCTTGGGATAAATTTGACACGGGTAAAACACCACCTCCAACAGATTGGGATAAACTCCATCAACAACCTCGAAAAGAAGCACCAGTACCTATTCCAGATGAAAACATTTGGGATAAATTTGATAATATTTGGAAGAAACTTACAACATCTGTATCATCTATTTGGAACAAAATTTTGAACTGGTTTAATTAGCTATCTGATTATTCTGTGCAGTTCTCCTATCCTAAAATCAACCCCATTGCTTGATTAATAATTTTATTTTTATCAACCATAGCTTCAATTTCTTCTGGTTTAAGTAGGTGGGTGGAATTAAATATAAAATGAACGTAGGTTGGGTTGAAGCATGAAACCCAACGCCCGATTATGTTACGCTACCGCTAACCCATCCTACAAATAATTGTGCCTACCTACTTATAAGGATGGGCAAAAGGCAAGAGGCACTCAGGCAAAAGAAGGAATAGATAATCAGTCTTTAGTAACTGGATTTAGTATAATTCCCATTTCATAATTCATAATTCATAATTCATAATTCCCTGATCAAGATGAATTTAGAAGCAATCATCGGCGAGGAAATTAAACAATCAGCAGCGGGTCGAATTAGCTTCGAGCGCTGGATGGATTTAGCTCTCTATCACCCCGATTATGGCTATTACACCTCTGGAAAAGTAGAAATTGGATCAAAAGGAGATTTTTTTACTTCCTCGTCCCTAGGGGCAGATTTTGGCCAATTGTTGGCAGAGCAATTTGTCGAGATGGCGGAATTTTTAGGTAATTCGCCTGGATTTACTTTAGTGGAAGTGGGAGCAGGTTCGGGAATTTTAGCGAAAGATATCCTTGATTATTTAAGTGATAGCTATGCTGATTTTTATCAAAATCTCAGTTATATAATTATCGAACAATCTCAGAAACTCAGGGAAAGACAACGGGCAACTTTAGCGGGATATTCCCCGGTATCTTGGCAAAGTTGGCCGGATTTAGCCGATAATTCCCTTGTGGGTTGTGTGTTTAGTAATGAGTTAATCGATGCTTTTCCTGTCCATCGAGTTGTGATCGAGTCGGGAGAATTACGAGAAATTTATCTGGGATTGGGGGAACCTTTTCAGGAGATTATCGGAGATTTATCTACTGACAGAATCAAAGACTATTTTGATTTAGTGGGGATAAATATTCCTTCACCACTTTATCGGGAGGGTTATCAAACCGAGGTAAACTTATTAGCTTTAGACTGGTTAGAAACCGTTAATCGGAAACTCGATCGAGGTTATATCTTAACCATAGATTACGGTTACACTGCCGAAAAATATTATCATCCCCAAAGAAGTCAAGGAACCCTACAATGTTATCGACAACACCAGCGTCATGATCATCCTTATTTGTGGGTGGGAGAACAAGATATTACCACTCATGTGGATTTTACTGCTTTACAACGTCAAGGGGAGAAATTAGGCTTAAAAAATCTCGGTTTTACTCAGCAAGGATTATTGTTAATGGCTTTGGGATTGGGAGATAGATTAAATCAACTTTCTCAAGGAAAAATCGATATATTAACGATATTTCAGCGTCGAGATGCCCTACATCAATTAATCAATCCCACCGGTTTAGGAGGATTTGGAGTGTTAATTCAGGGGAAAGGAGTAGAGGAAAAAATACTTCAGGGATTAAGTAAATAACTAAAAAAAATAGGGCTGAATGCTGTTAACTTTCAGCCCCAAGAAATAATTAAGCTCCTACGGATTCTTTAGCAGCATACATTACCTCTAAAGTTATTTCACCAATACCTCGCTCCCGGGCAAATTTTTCGGTATTTCGTTTGACTTTCCCCCGCACAAAACCGGGTATTTTCTGCAATTCTACCGTAGCTTCCTTATTCCAATTTAGGTCAGAATCTGCCGAAATACCTTTAGTAATTACCTCTTTGGTATCATGACCACCGAATATCTCTAATAGGTGATCTTCCATACCCAAAGTAAAGGAATTATAGACCAAATCGGCGATCTGATTAGTGCCTTCGTAACCTAAGAAAGGTTTATAACCGAGGGGGAAATTTTGGATATGAATAGGTGCGGCAATGACTCCACAGGGAATATCTAAACGTTTGCCGACGTGACGTTCCATTTGAGTACCAAATATCGCCGCAGGTTCCAACCGAGCAATAGCATCTCCTATCGCCCCATTATCATCACTAATTAACACTTCATCGCAATATTCACTCACTTGTTCCCGGAACCAATCCGCATCATACTTGCAATAAGTACCCGCTAAAACCACATGAATTCCCATCTCTCTGGCGAGAATTTTTGTCATAGCGGCTGCGTGGGTATTATCACCAAAAACCACCGCTTTTTTCCCTGTCAAATTCTGACAGTCAATGGAACGAGAAAACCAAGCAGCTTGGGAGATATGCAGAGTTTGTTCATTGATAAAATCTTCGTAATCTACTGCTGCACCTTGGGCATTAATTACCTCTTGGATTTTGCGAATACAGCGCGCTGTTTCCACCACTCCCATGGGGGTAATATCAACGTAGGGCATAGCGAATTCACTTTCGAGATATTTGGCTGTCATTAATCCCACTTCTCGATAGGGAACCAGATTAAACCAAGCGCGGGGCAGATTTTTTAAGTTGTCCACCGAAGCAGCTTCGGGGATAATTTCGTTAACTTCAATGTCCAAATCTGCCATTAACCGCTTTAATTCCGTGCGATCATGTTGGTTATGGAAACCGAGGGTGGTAATACCAATAATATTAACCGAAGGTTTAGGGGTTTTCTGGGAGATAATTTCCCCTTTTCTCTGGGCCTTATCGAGATAATATTTGATAATTTGATAGAGAGTTTTATCGGCCGCTTGTAGTTCATTATAGCGATAGTGGTTAACATCGGCCAGCAGCACATCTCCTTGGGCATCCTGTCGCGCTCTTTCGACAAAGTTTTGTAAATCCTCTTGGAGAATGCTGGAGGTACAGGTGGGGGTTAAAACGATTAAATCGGGACTTTCTTCGCGATCTTTGCGAACAATATTATCGACGACTTTTTCTTGGGAACCCCGGGCTAAAACATTACGATCGACAATACTAGCAGTGACGGGGGTAAAATTACGCTCCCTTTCCAACATCGAGCGCATGACGTTAAAATAATCGTCTCCCAGAGGAGCGTGCATGATAGCATGAACATTTTTAAAGGAACTGGCGATCCTTAAAGTGCCAATATGAGCGGGACCCGCATACATCCAATAGGCCAATTTCATAGAGGGTTCTCCTACAGTCAGACTTTTTTGATTGTCTCAGACTTTACCGATTTAGGAGTGAACGCTTAACGGAAGATTACAAAAAGTCCCCATGCAGATTAAGTATCTTTTTGGGGAAAAATGACACAAATATTAATATTAACTTTTTTAACAATTTATGTCATGAGGGCAAAAATTTCTTTACCGACCGCTTGGTAACAAAGCCAACCGAAATTCGACCGGGGGTCGGGATAATCTTTGACGATGACTCCCTTTTCGGCCGCTCGTTCAAAAGCAACTAAACGGGGAATTTCTCGCTTAAATAGCGGTAATTTCGCTTCTTCTAGAGCTTTCCGCGCTTCCCGTCCTGTTTTTGTCCGTGAATCCACTTGGGTTAACAGAACTCGATAATTATCGGTCATCGTGGACAGCAATTCTACCGCTTTAATCGTGACATCGATATCGAGATGATTGGGAGTGGTGGGTAGGATTAATAAATCGCTGCCCTGAGCTAAATCTTTTAACTCGTCTGGCTCCGGCCGGGCCTGGGTATCGACGATAATATGAGTGTATTGTTTCACCAGTCCCGTCGCTCCAGCTTGGGACGCTACCATAAAAGGAAGGGTGTC
>NZ_JASJFF010000381.1:0-1308 GCF_030065435.1 Microcystis sp. M53603_WE2 | reverse complement strand
TGGTCGAGGGAATCAACAATAAACTTAAACTAATAAAACGGAGAGGCTATGGCTTTAGAAACTTTCGGAATTTTTGGGTTAGAAGTATGTTATCTTGGCATCTTGTATGTTGATTTAGCATAAAGGGTAACGAAGAGCCGGAAAATTTAGCTTAGTTTGTCTAGAGATAAGAAACTCTATTGATAGAATTACCCAAAATTGTAGCAGTTATCTGAATAGTCAGGTACGATAAAATCAAGTTAGTAAATTACCGCCCCTTAACTAATGTCTAACTCGAAATCCGATAACGTTTGGGACCACAAACCCCGTTGGTGTCAACCTTGGTCGATTTTATTGACAGGAATTGCCCTGATTGCCGGCTGTTGGTTTTTAACCCAGCGTCTCTGGTTAACTCTACTCCTATCTATTCCTATACTCCTCTGGTGGTTTGTCTTCCTAATTCTTTATCCGCGGACACTGCAGCAACAGTTAAACACAGAAAGAATCGGGGAAAGCATTGATTAAAACAGGAAAGACAGGACAGGGATTTTTATCCTGTAATTGACTACTTTCATCTCCGCGAAAAGTGTTCCAACGGAAAGGAGCTTTTTTTTCACTCGACATCCATAAAAGTCTTTTTGCTCGCGTCATCGCTACATACAAAAGTCGGTATTCTTCAGCTTTTTTAAGTTGTCCAGCTTCTAACCAAGCGCTTAAAGGTGGGGGAATAATTGGTATGCTGTCGGGGTTTAAATAGCGTTGATGAACCGCTGCTCGAATTTGCGCCCGGGCTACTTCTGCGAGGGTAAAATCTCCCAAAAATTTCGCCCCATTGGGAACCCAAGGTTTGCCAGGAATAATATCTTCATGAAGAAAGGGAATAAAAACATAATCCCAGTCTAAACCCTTGGCTTTGTGCATAGTAATAATCGTCAGTTGTCCGGGACGAGTATAACAATCGTCGTTATCTTCTTCCACCCCTTCAAAGCGCTCAGAGGCGATAATTTCATTGAGAGTATTGATTGTATTTTTTAGAGAACTATTACCAGCAGTTTCCTGATAAATACGGGCGGTTAATTTTTGCAATGTGGCTAATTCTGACCCTGAATATTGGAGAGTCATAGCGAAAAAAGACAGGAGTTGATAATGGGGTAATTCTAATCTAGCTTTTAGTAAACTGCAGCAATAACGACGGGCGATTTTTTCGTTAGATTTCAGTTCGGGATCGAGGGGAGTGGGATAAAGAAATTGTTCGGGATAGGTAACTAAAGGATTTAAGTCTTGGGCAGTAATTAAACCCCTAAATTGTAGCACTTCTAAGGCCGCTTT
>NZ_JASJFF010000597.1:0-2600 GCF_030065435.1 Microcystis sp. M53603_WE2 | reverse complement strand
TGACTTCGTTTCTCAGGAATTGAGAGCGGCGGAAGACCCGGAATTTGAAACCTTCTACACTAAAAATATTCTGCTTAACGAAGGTCTGAGAGCTTGGATGGCTCCCCAAGACCAACCCCACGAAAACTTTATCTTCCCTGAAGAAGTATTACCTCGCGGTAACGCTCTCTAAGGATGGCAAGAAAATTTACCGAATAGGGGGAAGGGTGAAGTTAAATCACCCTTCTTTTTTGTTGATTAAGGCACTTCAAGCACTACTACTCATTTTCTGGATACCCCTGTAAGATAAACTAGAGAATTTCTTGGAGATAGAGACAATGTTTCGCCAAATTTTATTATCTAGTCTGGGTTTATTGCTAATTTGTCCCCTAGGGAGCGAGCCAGCAGCGGCCAGAACCATGAGAGTTAATTGTGAAAGTCAAAGCGGTCGCACTACTCGCTGTCCCGTCAATGCTCGATGGGCCCAGGTGAGATTAACCCGCACTCGCTCCGCTGCTCCCTGTGAGGGTAATTGGGATTTCCAAAACGGCAATATTGTGGTCAGAAATGGTTGTCGGGGCGAGTTTGAGGTACGCACCGACGACCATCACGGTAATGTTGGTGGCGGTTGGGAAGGTAATGTTTACGAAGAATTTCGCCTCCCCAATATCGGTCGTTTTGTCGTTGATCGCCGCAGTTATTATGATAGTGGCAGAATTAGAGAATTTGATGCGATCGTTAATGGCAGTCGCGAGCGTTGGTGGGCTAATTGTCGTGGTGGCGAACTTGGCAGCGGTAGTCGTCGCATCCGCTCATCCCGGGAAATCGATCGAGTAGTGGACTTTGTTTGTGAGGATCGGGGTTAAATATAGAAACCAAAACTCTATCTAAAACCTTGTAAAGTTACTTATTTATATAGCTAGATAGCTAAAATGAGTAACTTTTGCTGAAGATAGATTTTAAGAACGTTATCAGGTAAGCTAAGACGCACTTTAACCGCCTATCCTTGTATTACCTGAATCTCTCCCAATCTCTTGACTTGCCTCGAACAGTAGCTTGAGAAAACTAAAATCCTTCGCTTTTGCGAAAGAAATCCATCATCGTCATCGGTGTTTTCTCTAGCATCGATCGCTCACTTTTACTTAGTTGCTTAACCAAATTTTACTAGGCTGACAAAAAAGCCTTAAAAATCAACATAATAACTTCCTAAATTTTACGATCTATTGGCTGTATTTAACTTCAGTTCGGGGTACAGCGTTGCTCATCAAGATGAAGTGTAAACTAATTTGGTATCGACCACCGACTCCCCAAAACGAAAACTGCCTACCTGATCATTAAGATAGCTGCTGTAAGAAACCCGTTTTCTTGATCTGCTGCTAGAATTCAAGTAGATTGGAGGAAAATATATGGAGCCGGCAAACACCTTAGATGCTCTAATGCTCAAAACCATCATCAAGGAAAGCGTCCGCGAAGTTATGCGGGAAGAGTGGTTTAAATTCTTCGAGATGCTGATTCCCTATGTTGATGATATAGAACAAGCTGACATAGAAGCAACCTTTAATCCTGTTGATTACAAAGACGACGGCTTCGTTGATATTACAGGCTGGTTTAATCGTGAAGATCAGGATCAGTAGATCAGCCAATAAATTTTTGGAGAAACTAGATGCCAATAGCCGAAAATCTGTTTTGACTAAAATTGGTATTCTCAAAACCTGCCTTGAAACTCAAAACGTTTATCCCCCTGAAGAACTTGATATCAAAAAACTTAAAGGTGAGTTAAAAGGAGACAGACGAAATCTTTATTTATGAGATTAACTCTAGAGGCAATATTTACGATTAATTCAGCGATTAGCAACGTTCGCATTTATCAATTATTTTCGATACTTCTTTCCGCAGCCATCTAACTTTCCTGAGTTAATTTAGCAAATACTGCTTCTTCTTTGTTAGCAAAGTCTCCAACTTCGACTTGGTCCACTGCTTTCTTAATTTTCTCTCCAGCAGCCAGAATAATCACCCGCTCTGGACGATTACTAGACTTCTGGCATAATTAACTTTTGAGAGTTCAAAAATGGGAAAAATAGGGATGAAGTTGGCTAAAATCTCTTTATGCTTAGTTCTCCTGACTACTGACTACTGGCTCCTTACTCCTCTCTCTGAGGTTTACTGATCACTGATTACTGATTAGAGAATACCCGCGTTAGAAAGACCGAGAACCAGTCCCGCACCGAGAATATGGCCAAAACTCATGGTAGCCAATAATTCCGGCAGACCGAAGCTTTTTTTCGAGGCTAACTGCGGCAAGGGTAAGGCAGGGCCGGCCCCAGTATTTTGGATAGCAAAATAACCGATAACGAACGCTACTAGGTTAGCTAACGTCATGGTAATGCCGACGGATAAATTCCAGGGAATGGTTTGAGCAGTGGCTAAAAGTAAGGCGGAAGGGATCATTTGCGCTCCAGTCTTGATAAGATTTTGTTAACCACAGGGCATTATAAAAAGCTCTTGACCCGAAACTGCTTTTTGTTTGAATACTTAACAGTTTTTGTAACGTTTTGTGAATAAGATTAAATGCGAATTAAAATTTGCGGCATTACCCAACCGGACCAAGGACGAGCGATCGC
>NZ_JASJFF010000858.1:0-2335 GCF_030065435.1 Microcystis sp. M53603_WE2 | reverse complement strand
AGTTTTGTGGCGGGAACGATGGTTTTAGGCAAAAAACGCCGTTATTGGTGGTTAGGATTAACGTTAATTTTTCTGATTCCCCTGTTTATCTACGCTAACCGGGCGATCGGACTGAACGGCATTTCGCCACGAATCTTTATTGCCGGGGCTTTCGTCGATTGGTCAGCTTTGGTATTATTTATCCTACCAACCCGGACTCTTTTTACCCATTGGATCAAAGGCAGCAATTTGGCCCTAGTAGCGGCGGGAATTTTTGGGGGTACCTGGACCGCCAGCGGCCTCTCCCATTTAGGGGCCGTCGCCATTACCTACTCGATTTTTAACTGGCCCGAAGAAGTCTGGATCGCTTTAATTGGGATCGTTCCCCTAGAAAATCTGATTCGTTCCTTTGTCGGTATGGTGATCGGTTGTGGTGTGATTGCCGGTTTACGGGCGATCGGTCTGGTCAAATCACGAGAGGCGATCTACTAGACCTCTTGTAAAAATCAAAAATTGTTGTTAGGGTTAGGAGTCAGTAGCCGGTCGTCGGGAGTCAGGAGAAGAAAAAAGACAAGAGACGACTAGACTATGCATAAAACCTAAGATTATGTCGAATTTATCCGAGTTTTTAGATATTGTGACCCAATAGCGGCTCGATAACTTATTTTTGCAGGAGGGCTACTGAAATGGGAATACAGCAGTTATCTTAAATGGTGACATAGGAGGTTTTCCTTTTGGGGTGTGGGGTGTGGGGTGTCGGGACGGACGCAAGGGCAAGAATTGCCGCGTTGCGTCCAACCCCCCACCGAAAAAAAAGAGAACTAGCGTTTAAGCCAACTCATCATTGCCCGCAGGTCTTGGCCGACTTCTTCGATCGAATGTTCTGCTTCTTGACGACGCATAGCGGTGAAACCCGGTTTACCTGCTTGATTTTCGAGGACAAACTCTCTGGCAAATTGTCCCGATTGAATTTCCCCGAGGATTTTCCGCATTGCGGTCTTAGTCGCTTCCGTCACCACCCGCGGACCGCGAGTGTAGTCACCGTACTCGGCTGTATTGGAAATACTATCGCGCATTTTGGCCAAACCGCCCTCGACGATCAGATCGACGATCAGTTTCACCTCGTGTAAACACTCAAAATAGGCTAATTCGGGCTGATAACCAGCTTCCACGAGGGTTTCAAAGCCAGCTTTAATTAAAGCACTTAAACCACCGCATAATACTGCCTGTTCGCCAAAAAGGTCGGTTTCTGTTTCCTCGCGGAAAGTGGTTTCCAAAACCCCGGCCCGAGTGCCACCGATACCTTTAGCGTAGGCCATCGCTCGATCGCGTGCTTGGCCGGTAGCATCTTGATAGACGGCGAATAAACAGGGGACTCCTTGACCTTGTTCGTAGGTGCGACGGACGAGATGGCCCGGTCCTTTGGGGGCAACCATAACCACATCGACATTATCCGGGGGAACCACTTGACCGAAATGAATATTAAAGCCGTGGGCAAAAGATAACACCTTGCCTGCGCTTAAATTCGGGGCAATTTCGTTGATATAAATCGTTTTCTGCACTTCATCTGGTAAGAGGATCATGATCCAGTCGGCAATTTTAGCGGCTTCGGCCACATCATAAACCGGAATACCGGCTTCTTTGGCTTTGATTGCCGATTTACTGCCGGGATATAGACCAACAATCACATTAACGCCACTATCCTTGAGATTTAATGCGTGGGCATGACCCTGGGAACCATAACCAATAATAGCGATCGTTTTTCCCGCTAATAAATCTAAATTGGCATCCTCATCATAGTACATTCGTGCCATCGAACTCGCTCCTTAACTTCTTTTGTCACTGTGCAAACTCCTAATTATACGGGAAAATCACGCCCGTCAGAAGCATTTGAGCGCCGGTTTCCTGGAGTCACGAAAAAATAGTGTCTAGAAAAAATGAACTAGGCTAATCCGCTTCGCGCTTGATTAGCTTTGGAAACGCTAATCTCACAGATTTTGTGCTTTTGACGCTTCCTTTGGCAGACTTACCGTTTGAGTCCTGACGGCTCGACTAGGCAGCGGTTTTAAGCTAAACGGCGCTTAACCTGCATGATCCAACAGCTATAACCCTTTTGGAGTCTATATCGGTGATCCGAAGTAAAAGCCGTTTAGCTTACCATCCACGTCTGACGACGCTAGTTCCTAACACCGTGGCTAAATAGAACTCTTGCAAATTAATTATATGTTATAATGATGGGTTAACTAATTTTCCCCAAAAAATTAGTTAATCAGTACATTTGTCCTGAATGAAAACTTGAAGTTTAACTTTTAACTCAAACCTCTTTAGAGCTGCTTTAATTTGGTTATCAAAACCT
>NZ_JASJFF010001279.1:0-2847 GCF_030065435.1 Microcystis sp. M53603_WE2 | reverse complement strand
TTAAAATAAGGCTTTTGACCTGTTAAAGTCCGATGTTAGTGCAAGAAAATAGGATTGGGACTTTCAAAAACCTTGCATTATCCTTCTTGTAGTACATAGCTTGGTACAAAAAACAATGGCAACAAAGCCTAAAACGACCGGCTCCTGACGACCGGCTCCTGACTCCTACCCCCAGGAAAAACTTTTTCAGCAGACCCTAATTACCTGGCAAGTTCGCAGCTTTCTTTTCACTGATTACTGTTTACTATTCACTGTTCACTGATTACTGTTCACTGAAAAATCAACTCAATAACCAATCTAGATGATACTGTAAACATTGCTTGAGGTCGTAGCGTTGCTTGATAGTTTCCCTGGCCTTTAAACGCAGATTTTGCCAACGCTGGGGATAATTTAACACTTCATCCACGCGATCAGCTATTTGTTGGGGAGAAAAGAAATCCACTAATAAACCATTTTCCCCATCAGTAATTAATTCTCGCACGGGGGGAGTATCGGAACCAATCACGACGCAACCCATGGCCATGGCCTCTAACATTGACCAAGAAAGCACAAAAGGACGAGTAAGATAGATATGGGCGGCCGATGCCTGTAAAACCCGTTTATATTGACCGTAGGGCAGAGAACCGGTAAAATGCACCCGGGATAAATCCAAAGAAAGGCTTTCTAACATCAATTGTTTATAGGTTTTGCCGTCCGGTAGAGTTTTCCCATAAGCGACTCGATCCTCACCGACAATCACCACATGACAGTTAGGCCGACGGGCTAAAATTAGGGAAACAGCCGTCATAAATTGGGGAAAACCGCGATAGGGTTCCATTCCCCGGGTTGCATAGGTGACAATCTCCTTAACACCGGATAAATCTAAACCTATCTCTGGAATCACTAACTGCACATCGGGACGGGGACAGAAATAGTCCGTATCGATGCCATCGTGTAAAACCGTCAGTTTCGAGTGAAATTCGGGGGGAAATTGTTGTTTTTGCCAGATAGTCGGCGATAAACCTCGATCGCAACTGACCAGATCGATGAGGATCGTCGCATTTTTAATTCTAATCCGGGCCTCGGCATCAGCATTAAGGGGATCCGCCGGATCAAAATCAGCATCGGAACCATGGGCATGATAAAACCATTCAAAATAGGCTAAAAACTTAGTTTTCGGGAAAATATCCTTGATAAATAGGCCCGGCCCCCAGCCGGAATGTGCATAGACAATATCGGGATAAAAACCTTGATTTTTCAGTTGTTGGCAAACACCATAAACCGCTTGACCTTGTAAAACCGCACTTTCGAGGGGACGGACATAATGATGGGTTTGGGGAGAAACAGCGCGACTTTCCTGGTAAATAAATTTTTTTACCCCCGCTATCTCTCCCTCTTGCCTGGTAGTGCCGAAAATCACTTGATTTCCGGGGTCTTGAGCCAAAACCGTGCTTAAATGGCGAAATTGGGCGGGAAAATTGGAATGAAGGAATAAAAATTTCATCGCGGGTAAAGGTTTAGAAAAAGCGATCGCTAATCGTACATTGTCCCTGAAAACGGAGCAGATGATCGCATAATACCAAAGCCATCATCGCTTCTACCATCGGGACCGCTCGGGGTAAAACACAAGGATCGTGTCTTCCTTTGGCTGCCAGGGTGGTTTCCTCCCCGCTGCGCGTCACGGTTTTTTGTTCTTTACCGATAGTCGCGGTCGGTTTAAAAGCGATGCGGATAATAATATTTTCACCGTTACTGATTCCCCCTTGAATGCCCCCCGAACGATTGCTATTGGTGCGAATTTCCCCGTTATCATCGATAAAATACTCGTCATTGTGTTCGCTGCCGGTTAAGAAGGTTCCCGCGAATCCCGATCCGATTTCAAATCCCTTACTCGCGGGTAAGGACATCATCCCCTTAGCTAAATCGGCTTCTAGCTTATCAAAAACGGGTTCTCCTAGACCTTTCGGCACATTTCTGGCTACACATTCCACCACACCGCCGATCGAGTCCTTATCCAGGCGAATTTGGTCGATCAGGGCGATCATTTGGGCGGCCGTTTCCTCGTTGGGACAACGCACTATATTACTTTCCACCTCGTCGAGGGTGACGGTGTTGGGGTCGATGATTGCCTCAATATCTTTAATTCGCTTCACATAGCCGATAATCTCGACATTATAGACAGATTTAAGGATTTTTTTAGCGATCGCTCCTGCGGCCACCCGGCCGATGGTTTCCCGGGCCGAAGATCTGCCTCCTCCTTTCCAGTTGCGAATGCCGTATTTTGCTTCGTAGGTGGCATCCCCATGGGAAGGTCGGAATTTCTCGGCCATTTCGTTGTAATCTTGCGAACGAGCATCCTGATTCCGCACTAGAATAGCGATCGGTGTACCGAGGGTTTTGCCGTCAAAAACGCCCGAAATTATCTCACAAATGTCATTTTCCCGACGCGGGGTCACGATTCTGCTTTGTCCCGGTTTGCGACGGTCTAAATCGATTTGAATCTCCTCTTGGGAAATTTCTAAGCGCGGGGGACAACCATCGATAACCACTCCTACCCCACCCCCGTGAGATTCTCCAAAAGTGGAAACCCGAAATAGTCGTCCGAAAGTGTTACCCATAATCTCAATATTTATTAAGCCTCAAGGTTTTATTGTACCTGAGCGGTTATCAGTTTTTCGGGAATAGGGCTTGGGGGTTGGGAATTATGAATTATGAATTATGAATTATGAATTAAGTAGCTGGTTATAATTAAATTAAAAAGGCTCTTCGTTATTTGGTATGGTTCAATAGGGGAGCATAAATCGACTAAATCCTTATCTGGCAAGAGACTTAATTGATTAGTTCGCTCTAGATCGAAAACAATTGACA
>NZ_JASJFF010000116.1:0-5776 GCF_030065435.1 Microcystis sp. M53603_WE2 | reverse complement strand
CGTCTGCATTTTTGGGCAAGTCTTACCCTAGGAAGGCAAGGGCAAAAAATGACGGAATTAGCCGATTTAATGCCTGTAGCGGTGGGTTTTACCGATAATCGCAGTCTGGAAGATTTGGGACTGTTGCGGCGCTTATTGGAATACCTAAAACCCTTCGGTAAAAATATCGCCCTTTCCCCCGTAAATCAGCAATTAAAGGGTAATGGAGTCATGCGTGAGGGAGAAACCTCGATTCGCTTCGGTTTACCAGGAGATCCTGCTATTTCCGAAACCACTGCTTTAGCCACAATTTTAGAAATCGTCGGCGAAATTAATACACCTGTTCACCTAATGCGAATTTCTACCCGTCGAGGAGTGGAATTAATTCGCGAGGCAAAAATGCGGGGATTGCCGATAACCGCTAGTGTGACGTGGTTGCATCTGCTCTTAAATACAGGATCGATCGCCAGCTATCATCCCAGTTTACACCTCGCTCCCCCCTTGGGCAACGAAAGCGATCGCAAGGCGTTAATTGCGGCAATTAAGGAGGGAATTATCGATGCAATCGCGATCGATCATCGTCCCTATACCTACGAAGAAAAAACCGTCTCTTTTGCAGAAGCACCCCCCGGCGCGATCGGGTTAGAATTAGCTTTACCGCTACTCTGGGAAAAATTAGTAATAACTGGGCAATTATCAGCTTTACAATTGTGGCAAGCGCTTAGTCTCAATCCCTGTCATTGTTTACAACAAAAACCGGCATCTCTCAACCCCGGTAATCCCGCAGAAGCAATTCTTTTTCATCCCCAAGCAAGCTGGAAAGTAACAGCAAATAATCTTCACTCCCTCAGTCACAATACTTTCTGGTTAAATCAAACAATTACGGGAAAAGTCTTAGAAATGTGGAATTTTTAAAGGGTGGCCAATTTCTATCTTGAGACTCTCCTAGTTTTTTGGATAATGATCAGCTAGAATTCTAGAGAAAACTAGAGTAATGCCATGGAAAAAGAACTGGTATCGGAAAAGCGCGGTTATCTACTTCGCACGGTGGCAGAAGCTAAAGAAATTGTCCTTAATTGGTTGCGAGAAATAAATTTAGTTAATGCGATTAAATTAGGTTTACCAGAAGTGGATGACAGATATCATATTTGGCGAATTCCTTTATGTAATGAACAGAAAAAAACCGTTGGGGAAGTGGTGATCGATGCCTACACCACCGAAATTTTAGCCGATAGGACAACCCGGACTGAAATTATTATCGCTCGTCTGTTAAAACAGGATGAATCTAAATTAGAAACCCGCAAGAAAACCAAAAAAGAATACAAGCTTTCCTCTCTGAGAAATACCATCGGATTTGGTGATTGTGGCGAACTTTTGGAGGAAATGCCAGCAGAAAGTGTTGATTTAATCTTTACCTCACCACCCTATTTTAATGCTCGCCCAGAATATTCGGAATTTGAAGAATACGAAACCTATCTATTGAAGCTGCGACAGGTGATCAGAAAATGTCATCGAGTTTTGAGTGAAGGACGTTTTTTTGTCATTAATATTTCTCCCGTGCTGTTGCGTCGTGCTTCCCGTAATCAAGCTTCTAAACGTATTGCTGTCCCCTTTGATTTGCATCGAATTTTTGTTGAGGAAGGTTACGATTTTATTGATGATATTATTTGGCTAAAACCAGAGGGAGCAGGGTGGGCAACTGGTAGAGGGCGCAGATTTGCCGCCGATCGCAATCCTCTCCAATACAAAACTGTGCCGGTGACTGAATACGTTTTAGTCTATCGTAAACACACGGATTTACTCATCGATTGGCATATTCGTAATCATCCCGATCAAGAAGTAGTAAAAGCCTCAAAAATTGCCGATGGTTATGAACGCACTAATGTCTGGAAAATTAACCCAGTCACTAACTCAAAACATCCCGCCGCTTTTCCCGTAGAATTGGCAGAAAAAGTGATTACCTATTACTCTTTTAAAGGTGATGTGGTTTTAGATCCCTTTGCTGGTTCAGGAACCGTGGGACTAGCGGCCGCTTCTTTAGATAGACGTTTTGTTTTATTCGAGAGTAATTTTAATTATATTGAACTGATACGAAAGCTAATTACTGAAGGCAATAAGACTGATTTAGACTCAGTTATTTGGCTTAAGTAGGTAGGCGTTAAAAATTATCAGATGCCCCCCTTATTAAGGGGGGATTAAGGGGGGATCGAACCTAAAATCCATTTTTAATTTAATTATAACCAGCTACTTAATTGTCCGTTAGAAAACTAACAATGAGCGAGGTAAACACCATGACAGCCGGTAAAAGTCACGCTTATTTTACTCCAAAAGACTATCTGGAAATAGAGAAAATTAGTCCCATTAAACATGAATATATACAAGGGCAAATCTTGGCGATGGCGGGGGCCAGTAAAGCCCATGTTATCATCACAGGTAATCTTTCGGCCCAATTAATTAATCATTTACGGGGTAGTGGTTGTCTTGCCTACGCTACCGATATGAAAGTGCGTCTCCCTAGCTTAAATATCTTCTATTATCCCGATTTTGCCATTACTTGTGACCAACGGGATCGAGTTTCCCAGGAAGATTTTATCCTGCATCCGCGAGTGATTATCGAGGTTTTATCCGACTCCACGGCAGCCTTTGATAGAGGCGATAAATTTGCCGATTATCAAACTATCCCTGAATTAGAGGAATATCTATTGATCGAGCAAAAACAAGTCCTAATCGAACAATATCAACGTCAATCTAATAACCTCTGGATTCCCCATATTTATCACGCGGGAGATTTAATCACTATTAACTGTATTAACTTTTCTTGTCCGATAGAAACTCTTTATCAAAACCTAGAAATTCTTAGCTAGAATCTTCACCGTAAAAATAAATAGTAAAATGGGGTCAGGTACTAGGATAAATTTCCCCTATTTCCTAACCCCCCAACAACTTAGATAATTAACCCCTTTGTCGAGTATTGATCACCTCACCGGCTGCATTAACTAACTCTAGCTGTAGCGGCATTTGTCCCATAGCGTGAGTGGAACAACTTAAACAGGGATCATAGCAACGAATACCCGCTTCCACCCGGTTTAACATCGCTTCAGGAATTTCGCCACCATGGATATAATGTTGGGCGATTTGTTTCACCGTTTGATTCATGGCCAAATTATTATTACCCGTGGCAATAATCAAATTCACCGTTTCAATCAAACCATTCTCATCCACTTTATAATCATGGAATAAAGTACCCCGGGGCGCTTCACTAACTCCCACCCCTTGCAGATTATTAATTCCTGCTTCGGCGCGACAGCGTGGAGAAACTATATCGGGATCGTCGATTAAAAGTTCGATACGCTCTAAACAGCCTAAAATCTCCACTAATCGGGCATAATGATAGTAAAAAGAAGAGGTGGCTACACCACCGACCCGATGGCGATATTCCCGTAACTCGATATCCGCCCCCTCCGTGCCAAAATGGGAACAAACATTTAAGCGCGCCAACGGACCAACCCGATAGATACCGTTGGGATAACCGAGGGGTTTATAGTAGGGAAACTTTAAATAAGACCATTTTTCTACTGATTCGCCGATATAATCGCGATAATTGTCTTCGCTGAGGTTATCGGCCACAATATTGCCTTGACTATCGGTAAAACGAATATGACCGCCGTAGTGTTCCCACTCGTCCCGTTTACCGACCAATCCCATAAACAGGGAAGGGAAATTACCAAAAGCGGCGATTTCTGTGGTTAAATTGTCTAGAAGTCCTTTAAACAGGTTTAAGGCCGTGTAAAGAGTCGCTTTAGACTCCGGCAGTCGTTCTTTAATCCATTGTCGCCCTTCTTCGCTCAGGGGAGAACGCACACCTCCCGGGACGGACCAAGCGGGGTGAATTTTTTTTGCTCCCAAAAGTTCAATAACTTTCTGTCCAAATTGACGTAAACGGATGCCCGCTCGCGCTAGGTCGGGATCGGCGGCGATTAAACCGAAAATATTCCGTTTAGCCGGGTCACTTTCCCAACCAAGCAGAAAATCGGGACTGCTAAGATGGAAAAAGCTTAAAGCATGGGATTGGGTTAATTGTCCCAAATTCATCAAGCGCCGCAGTTTTTCACCCGCAGGGGGGATTTGCACCGCTAGAATTTTATCGCCGGTTTTGGCGGCACAAAGCAGGTGACTAACGGGGCAAATGCCGCAAATCCGGGCAGTAATTCCCGCCATCTCCCACATCGGCCGTCCCTCGCAGAATTTCTCAAAACCACGATACTCGACCACATGAAAACGCACGTCATCCACTTCCCCCCCATCGTCAAGGAAAATCGAGATCTTGGCATGGCCTTCGATCCGGGTGACGGGATCGATAACGACGGTTTTAGTCATAGTAAGTCCTCATTGTTCAGGAGTTTCACAGAACGGCATTGTGGAGATTGCGATCGAGCTTGGTTTCAAAGATAATTTATCCCGATCTCCGCCCTGCTGTTTCTATGATAGTTATTACCCTCCTAGCAATCCTAATTTTTTTGACAATTTTTTCCGATTCTCAATCGGAAAAAAATTTAAAATTTTGTAGCAAATACTACAGAAAATAGTTCGGGAATCCGCCATGATTGTGTCTCTCTTTGCTGGTGTTGATCGGTCATTATATATATAGAAGTCGGTTCTCGGCTGTTAGTCTTCCTCTCAAGGCTGAGGGCGAAAGGGTCGGAATTCAGCTAGATTGTTGACGGCTAATCGGGAAAATCACCTTTTTGTTTTGTAATCTTACCTAACAGTATCAGCGGCACTGCCGAGGATTCAGGAAAAAGCGACCCAAAAACAAGCGATTGTAGTTGATAGTCCTACACTATAATACTTTTGTTCTGGATGTTGAGAAAAAAGCATAAACTTAACATCATACCAAAGAATGAATTAACTTTGAACCTTTAGGGGATTGCCCGCGTCTAAAAGCGCAGGATACAATCAAAGAAATTCCGATCAAACTCATACCGACTTCAGATAAGCCAGACTCACCCGCGAGTCGGAATAGTAACAGACTTTTTCTGTGTCAAGGAGTCACCACCAAACCAATGCCCACCGCAAAAACCAACCAAACTCAATCACAGCCCACCCTCAATGCCGATATGGTGCGTACCTATCTGCACGAAATTGGGCGAGTTCCCCTCCTAACTCACGAACAAGAAATTATTTACGGCAAACAAGTCCAACGGATGATGAGCCTGTTAGAAGCGAAAGAAGCACTATCGAAGCAATTAGGACGGGAACCACAGCGCTTGGAGTGGGCGGATTCGGTGAATTTAAGCGAAAATGAACTGGATCGCGCCTTGAAAACCGGCGATCGAGCTAAACGGAAAATGATTGAAGCTAACCTCCGCTTGGTAGTTGCGATCGCCAAAAAATATCAAAAGCGGAACATGGAATTCCTAGATCTAATTCAAGAGGGTAGTCTGGGATTAGAAAGGGGTGTAGAGAAATTTGATCCCACCAAAGGTTATAAATTTTCTACCTATGCCTACTGGTGGATTCGACAAGCGATTACCCGTGCGATCGCTCAACAGGCCCGCACCATTCGTTTACCCATCCATATCACCGAAAAACTGAATAAAATCAAAAGAACCCAGCGCGAACTCGCCCAAAAACTGGGCAGAAGTGCCACTCCCGCCGAGATTGCCCTAGAATTAGAGCTAGAACCCGCTCAAATCCGCGAATATCTCAGTATGGCTCGTCAACCCATCTCCCTTGATGTGCGCGTCGGCGATAACCAAGATACGGAATTGTCGGAACTATTAGAAGATAGCGGAGT
>NZ_JASJFF010001237.1:0-4632 GCF_030065435.1 Microcystis sp. M53603_WE2 | reverse complement strand
GCTAAAATCGTCTCGATAATCTCCTGTTGGGGAAAGCGAAAGCTATCATAGCCCCAAATTTTTTGAAAAATAGTCTGGATGCTTTCGGGATATTGGGAAGACATGGTTAGACTGCTGGGGTGTGGGGTGTGGGGTGTGGGGTGTGGGGTGTGGGGTGTGGGGGAGTTGAGCGGTTTTGACTATCCCGGAAGGGGAACGATTTTCCCCCGGACTTGAATTTTTTTGGCACTTTTTTAATAATCTGTTACACTTATAGCGATCAATCTTTGTCTGGGGAATTACTGATGACTGAACCTGTTAGCACCACTGACCCCGCAGTAGAAACCGCCACCGAAGCGCAACCCAGTTACGTCAAGCTGGCGATGCGGAATATGGTCAAGAAAAAAGGCGTCTCGTTAAAACACTTTTTTTTGACTACAGCAGCCCTATTAGGCTTTTTTGTCGGTATTTCCTATCTGACGCGTCCCTAGGGTGAAATCTGGTGAGTGAGACTTTGCCCCTAGGGGTGGATTTATGCCTACAGGATAATTATTTTAATCCCGGAAATAGTCCTGTGGATGGGGAAACTTGGCACTATTGGTTGGAGACATGGTTAGGCTATCTATCGGATTATCTCCCCCTTGCCGCCGGTTATGAACTAAGTTTGCGTTTAACAGACGATCGAGAAATTCAGACCTATAATTGCCAATATCGCCACAAAGATCAACCGACGGATGTTCTCGCTTTTGCCGCTCTGGAAGTGGATTTACCAGTGGATGAGGGCATTTTAGAGACAGAACCTTTATATTTGGGGGATATTATCATCTCTGTGGAGACAGCACAACAACAGGCTTTAACACAAAATCATTCTTTGGCGCGAGAATTGGCCTGGTTAACTGCCCACGCTTGTTTACATCTTTTGGGTTGGGACCATCCCGATGAAACAAGTCTGTTAGAAATGCTATCTTTACAGGAAACTTTGTTAAAAACCGTCGAAATGCCGATACATAGTTAGTTATTTTTGTCAAGCATTATTGAGGAATATGAAGACAAACTATCATCAAGCCAACCAATCTACCAGCCTATCTAATCCCTATCTCAACAATAATTTTATCCCTCGATCGGGACAGGTTAGTGAGGGCAACAATCCCAGTCAAAGAGAATACGCTTGGCAAGTCGCCTCGAATCTGTTAGTCAGTTTTCGCTACGCTTGGGCCGGAGTCCGTTATGCTTTTGTTAGTCAAAGAAATTTTCGCATTCACACCCTGATTACCCTAGTAGCGGTTAGTTGGGGCTTATTTTTGCGGGTTAATGCCATGGAAATGGCGATTGTCACCCTTACCTGCGCTCTGGTGATGGTCTTAGAATTAATTAACACTGCCCTAGAATCAGTCGTAGATCTGACGGTGGGGCAATCCTACCATGATTTAGCCAAAATAGCGAAAGATTGTGCCGCTGGTGCCGTTTTAATCGCCTCGATCGCCGCTTTACTCGTAGCGGCTTTTATTTTTATTCCCCATTTATTAGTTTAAGTGGGAAGTGGGAAGTGGTGAGAGAGGAGTAGGGAGAAAAAGCTAACTCCTGACTCCTGACTCCTGACTCCTGACTCCTGACTCCTGACGGCTAAAAAAGCCGATTCGGTATAAGGGGACTCGACAGCTTTTAGCCGATAAATTTAACTTTTCTTAACCTAAGCCTAAACTGGTGAGGGGAGAGGGTTTCGCTATATATAAAAAATTGTCATCCTCGATACAGCAAAAAATCTCTTTTGTCCCCTTATAGGTTAGAGTATAGTTATTGATAAGACTTTTTTGTAGATCTTGCAGGAAATCTCCCATGAGTGCCATAACTTTCTCCACCGCTCCCACCGCTTACTCTATCAGGATGATTAAGGACGAAGTCCGTCAGATGGTAAGCTAAACGGCTTTTACTTCGGATCACCGATATAGACTCCAAAAGGGTTATAGCTATTGGATCATGCAGGTTAAGCGCCGTTTAGCTTAGAACAGGGGGTAGTGAGCAGACACCAACCGATCTACACCCTCTGTCAGTTCATTCCCCCTCGGGAGTGGGTTTGTGTTGAATGTGAACTAGAACGGTGTGACTACCTTCTCAGGGATCAAATTGGTGACTTAATCGCCTCGGAATCTTGGGATAATGACTAAACTCCCGTTTGCCGATCTGGGTAAAAATCGGACCAATCAGAAATTTATCAGCCTTGTCCACTCTATATAACTATTATAATTCAGCCCCGGTTAATTCTGGGGCTGAAACTATGGGGAGAGAGGGGGATAATTGTTGAGAAAAAAGAATTTTTGGCAAAATTTAGCCAAGTTAGTTTAAAAGTTACCCATTGCCAAGGGACGCTATCTCTAACATCCCCAAATTTTCCCTAACTTAAAATCAGTAGTTGGCGCTGTTGTAAAGAACGCACACCAGTTAATCCTAAGGCAACTTGAGCGTCGATTTCTCCCACGCTTAAACGACCATCACAAGCTTGTAAAAAAGCAAATTCTCTCTCCGAGAGATTAACCGGCCGATAATCGTAATCTAGAACACTTGCACTAGGCCAACCGTAAAGACAGGGATGAACTTCGGCCACTGCATTCTCGAGGACTTGATCCCTGGACCAATCGGCAGTCAAAATCGGTGGTTTAGCGAGGAAAAATTCATAGTGGGTGATTTCCGGGTCTAATAATTCCGTCAAGCGATAACGTTCCCTTTCCCCTAAATTTTGCGCTCTAGCCATCAATTCGGGGGATTTACCCAATAAACGCTCTAATTGCCAGTAGGAAGGGTTAGAAAAGCCAATAAAGGCTAATCCTGACGCATCAATCAGTTGAAAAAGGGTATCGATATTATAGTCCACTTCCCGGGGGTGAACGTACATATCAGCGAAGGACTCATCGCGATGATTTTCCATTGACCAACGCTCTTTTTCCCGTTTCAAAATGCGATTATTTTCTGGTAGGGAGGCAAAAATCTCTCGGCCGACAGCGACCCCATCTTTATAATCCCCGCGCCGGTCTCCTTGCAAAAGTGCGATCGCCGATTGCATTAACTGGATTTCCCAGCGGCCCAATTGTGCATAGACAAAAATGTGCAGCAGACCACCGGGGGCCAGTTTTTGCGCGAGGGATTGAATCCCTTTAATCGGGTCCGGGAGATGGTGCAGCACCCCGACGCAGTTAATTAAATCAAATTCTCCGGGGAGATTAGTGGCGGATTCAAGGGGTAAATGGTGAAAATCCAGAGAACCTCGGTGTTTTGGTGCGACTCCAGAACGATTACAGCGTTCTTTGGCGATTTCTAGGGCTTTTTCACTGATATCTATAGCGACTATATTAGCAAAAGGGTTGAGCGCGAGCAGATATTCGGTTCCCGCACCAGTACCACAACCCGCATCGAGAATGCGGATATCCTCTCGTTCGGGTTTACGATGACAACAAAAGTTATAGGCAGCAATCCAATTCCAGCGCCAATTGTAACCGGGAGGAGGTTCATCTAGGAGCGGTTCGGGGGGGAAAGGATAGGTATTGTAGAGACGTTGTACAGCAGTGCGAATAGTAGCGTCGTCGGACATGAAAATTGGCGGAGTTTAGGATAACACTCGATCGATTGTCTCACAGACGGCAGCGATCGGGAAAGTCAGCCGGGGTTTTTTTGAGTTGGTCGGGGGTAAATGATAAATAATCATTATGACTATCCAGTTCTGTGCCAAAATTAGATATTATTTCTTTGGTCGATATTTTTTTCTATTCCTTGTCCTACTGTCTCTTAACCCTATCTAAGTTTTACTGGCAATTATTCGAGAGTCATTCTCTAACAATTATCTCAAATATAAGCAAATCTTGCCGATACAAAAAACCATGAGAATTAAGTCTATAAAGCTTATTAATTATCGAGGTGCAGTCAGTTTAAACATCGACTTTCATCGGCAACTCAACGTATTCATAGGAGTTAATGGTGCGGGAAAATCCACCATTTTAGATAGTTTGGCGATTATGCTTTCATGGTTAGTTAATCGCCTAAAAAATACTAATGCCAGTGGACGACAGATGAGCGAAACCGAGATTAATAATGGTCAGGGGACGGCTATAATTGAAATCACGGGGGTGACGGAAGATAGTCAAGAGATTACTTGGAAAATAGTAAAAACTAGGACTGGATATATCCACGCTGGAGAACGGAATAATTTTAGCCAATTAAATGAATACACTCAACAAATACAACGACAAATTACTGAACATCAAGGAGAAATTAACTTACCTTTATTTGTTTATTATTCTGTTAATCGAGCAGTGCTGGATATACCATTAAAAATTAAAACAAAACATCAATTTGATTCTCTAAGTGCCTACGAAAATGCTTTAACCAGTGGATCAGATTTTCGCACTTTTTTTGAATGGTTTCGCGAACGTGAAGATTTAGAAAATGAAAATAGAAAATATCAGTATGATCTAATTAAACCGGAAGGTTTTTGTTTTCCCGATCCCCAATTAGAAGCAGTTCGGGAAACGATCGAACGTTTTCTACCCGATTTTAGTAATCTTAGCGTCCGTCGTAATCCCTTGAGAATGGAAGTAACAAAAAAGAATGAAATAGTTACTGTTAATCAACTTTCTGATGGAGAAAAATGTCTGATTGCTATGC
>NZ_JASJFF010001079.1:0-2510 GCF_030065435.1 Microcystis sp. M53603_WE2 | reverse complement strand
TTTAGCGATAATTACGCCACTTCCATTGGCTTTACTGCTACTATCAATCCGCACGGTGAAACCCTTGGCTTTTGTTTCTAATTCGGCGATATAGTCAGTAGGGGCGGTGGTTTCTATATCGGGGTTCACCTGCGGTAGGGGCAGGTTATAGGCGCTGAGGATTTCGGGCCGGATGTAGGTTAATAGGGTATGAAGGGGAATGCCCCAGTTAACCGCTCTCATCTTTTGGATTTCTGCATCTGTGGGTTTTGTACCGTCCTCGTAGATGTAGTTAGAGAGAATCGGATGGGCCGATCGCCCGTTAATGCCGATTAACTCATCCTCGAAAAAGATACCACCGCCACTCATTCCCTGCACGATATCGCCACTATAACCGACGCTGTAGCCCTCCCGGAGGGGTCGATCGCTTGTTTGTTCAATTTTCCCGTTATCGGTGGTGTACTGCCCCGTTTCTGCGGAATAACCGGTTACGGTGATATCTAGTTCCGCATCCGGGGAAATGGCGCGAATTTTAGCGATCGGATAATCCCGGGTATCGCTAAACTCCACCAGGGCCAGATCCTTATCTTTTAAAAGGGAATTCGGCGCGATCGAGGCTGTGCGGGTTTGGCCGTCGTGGGTTTGGATCTGTAGGGTGGTCGCGCCGCGGGTAACGTGAGCGTTGGTCAAAACGAGGTATATACTGCCTTTTTTCCCGATAATGATTCCCGATCCCCGATTTATCTCGCTAGTAATCTTAACAGTGACTTGACGGATCGATCGCTCGATCTGCGCGTCTGGGCTGTCTTCCGCCACGATCGCCGGAGCAGAGAAAGGGGATAGCGCTTTAACCGGTACGACGGGCAGAAGTAGGAGGCTTAGGAGTAGGGGAAAGGGTTTCAACATGGTTATTATGGGGAAATTTGGGGTAAAACAGCGAAAATTCTAGCGGGTGGGAACGCAATTATTTTGCGGGCCAGCAGATCTCGTACCACAGGGTGCGTCGCGATCGGCGAGTGGTGCTTTGGCGAAAAACTCCGTCATCGAGATATAGGTTTTATCTCCGGAATTCTGGAGGAGCATATCCGAGCTTTTCCCCTCTAGGATGTCCATGAGTTGTTGCAAGACTAAATCTGGATTGTCGTGGGGTTTAAGGGTAAAAAGTTGGCTATTACCATCGCAGGGATCGCCGGATCGTGAAACGCTGCAGATGATCGGGTATCCTTTCGCCCGGCCGGTGGTGAGATAGTTAAAACGCCCTTGATTATATGCTTCCTGGAATTTTTTCGTGACTTCCTCGCAACGAACCGGGGAACGTTTGGAGAAATATTCCGATTTCCAGCCGATAATCCGCACATTGCCGCTTCTTTGGGGAATCCAAGCGAGGGTAGCGGGTATTTTTCCTCCCGATGCGCGATCGAACACCTCTTTACAGAAGAAGGTGACGCCATTCGGGGTGGTCGATTGGCTGAAACCGGGGGCGATACCACCGAGGAGGACAGTGGCGAGGAGGCCGACGCAAGCGAGACGGTGGGAAATATATCTAGAGTTCATAGGGATAGTTCCTCAGAAAATAGGGATTAGAATCGTGATTAGGGTCAAAATGGGATTATTTAAGGGTTAGCGGCGGCGTTGAGGGTGTAGCGACCCGATTCACCCCCTTCGCGAGAGGTAGCCACTAGGATATAAACTCCATCGGCGGGTAATTCGGTTACGAGTCGAGCGTTAAAATCCCCGGGGGCGCGATCGACACGCTGGTTACTACGGGCGACCTGTGGGTATTTTGTCCCCTCGGAAGATTGGAGAACGCGATAGAGGACAAGATAGGGAGCGATCTCGTTGCTGTTCATATCCAGAACGATTTTCTGTCCGGCACGACCCTCGAACCCGTAATATTGCTCGTTTTGGTCTTTGGTCAAGTTGCCTTGAACGGTCTGACCGTTAAGAGGGAGGGCGAGTAACTGTATCCGATCGTCCTGTCCTAATGTTGAGACGGTGGAGACATCGCCTGTTTTAACTGCGGTGAGGAAAGCTTGCAGGCGATCGAGGGAAACGGCGAAATTAATGCCGCTCTGGGTAAGGCCGATCGGGTTTCCCGCACCGTCGTAAACGTAACTCCCGATATCGCCTGCGACGTTAACCCCCACCACTTCCCCCCGTGAATTCAAAAGCGGCCCGCCGGAATTGCCTTTGTTGATATTAGCGTTGTGTTGCACAATGCCTTTTTCGGGGTCGAGACGGCTGATAATGCCCTGGGTGAGGGTATTTTGATAGTCTTCTTCTAGGGGTGTACCGATGACGAAAACGCTTTCGCCGACCTTGGCGGAGTTCGGACGGGCGAGGGGAAGATAGGGCAGGTTTTGGCGGTTATAAATCCGCAGGACGGCCAGATCCACGCCATTTTTAGCGAAGCCGATCACGTCTGCCGAGGCCTGCTGTCCGTTGGAAAATTTCACCGTCACCACCCGGGGGCCATCCGCAACAACGTGGGCGTTGGTAATGATGATACCGTCGGGACTGACGAGAAAGCC
>NZ_JASJFF010000991.1:0-8230 GCF_030065435.1 Microcystis sp. M53603_WE2 | reverse complement strand
TTTGCGTTTTCCTAAAGCGGCCTCGGCGGCTTTTTGGAGTTTTAAATCTAGTGTCAGGGTGACATCTTGCCCCGGTTTAGCAATTTTTTGGCCGAGAATTTGGATTACTTGTCCCGATCCGTTGACCTCTAACTGCATTCCTCCCCATTCTCCCCGCAATTTTGACTCGTAGGCGGCTTCCACACCCATTTTACCGACGACATCTCCCAACCGGTAGCCCTGGGGTCTTTTGGCTTTATATTCCTCCGGGGTTAGTTCCCCCGTATAACCGAGAATATGCGCCCCAATTTTACCATTGGGATAGTAGCGCACTGATTCCACGTCCACTTCAATGCCGGTTAATTCGTCTTTGTATTCCTCTAGGGCGATAATTTGGCCTGGAGTTAAACCCCTAGCGATGCGGATCAGGGTGGAGGGGTTTTCGTCCGCTTCGTTAATGCGTTTTTCTAGGTCGCTTCTGGGAATGCCTAAAATACTGGCTAAACGGTCAAGATTGAGTTTTTGGGCGGGATTACGCTGGGATTTGGGCCAAATATAGGCCGCATGGGTTAAACGGGCCGTGGCCAAAACTTTGCCATTGCGATCGAATAAGTTGCCCCGGACTGGAGGTTTGGGAAGAATGCGAATCCGGTTATTTTCTGCCCTTTCTCGGTTAATTTGTCCTTGCTGCAGTTGTAAATAGGCCAAGCGTGAGCCAACTCCTCCTAGCAGGACAATGCTAATTAAGCCCATAATTAGCCATGACTGACGCTGACGACCGACTAGACGCTCTTTATCTTTGATTTTATTCTGTAATTTATTCGGCCCTGGCCGCGTCGGCGAGGTGAGCGTTTTTTTCCGTTTCAGTTTGACTTTGGTTTTTGAGAGGAGTCCGCTATTACGCATTTGCTTAAAGTTAAAAATTTAAAAGTTATTAGGGCAGTTATCAGTTATCAGTTATCAGTGATCAGTCATCAGTCATCAGTTATGAGATTTGAGTTTTAAGTAAGAAGTATTAAGTGAGTAGTTTTAAATAGCACTTTCCTGATGTCTTTTCACTGGTTACTGGTTACTGATCACTGGTTACTGATCACTGTTCACTGTTCACTGAAAAGGACGCAATACTAGGTGATTTAGCTCCTCTGTTTACTAAAGTTCAGGGTATCCGCAATATATCTTAACAAAATAGGTGTAAATACTGGGAGTGGAAGGAACCACTCCAGACACAGAGGACACAAAGATTGATCGCTTCTATAGTAAGTTAAAGAGAGTCAGGAAACTGGCGCACACATACAGTTAAGAGTTTGTCAAGTATTTCTTAACTATGCTCAAAATGTAATCACACTGCGGATAGAATCCCCTTGGCGCATCAGGTCAAAGGCCTCGTTAATTCTTGCCAGAGGTAGAACGTGGGTGATTAAATCATCAATGTTAATCTTGCCGTCCATGTACCAATCGACTAATTTTGGTACATCTGTACGACCTCTCGCTCCACCAAAAGCCGTACCTTTCCAGACCCGTCCGGTGACTAATTGAAAAGGACGGGTACTAATTTCTTGGCCGGCCCCGGCTACACCGATAATAGTGGCAACACCCCAACCTTTATGGCAACATTCCAAAGCTTGACGCATAATCTGGACATTGCCGATACACTCAAAACTATAATCGGCCCCACCTTTAGTTAAATCCACCAGATAGGCCACTAAATCCCCCTCGATTTCTTGGGGATTAACAAAATGAGTCATCCCGAATTTGGTCGCTAAAGCTTGTTTCTGGGGATTGATATCGACCCCGACAATCATATCGGCCCCCACCAAACGGGCCCCTTGAATAACATTTAAACCGATACCTCCCAGACCAAAAACCACCACTTTTGCCCCCGGTTCCACTTTAGCGGTATTAATCACCGCACCGATACCTGTAGTGACTCCGCAGCCGATATAACAGACTTTTTCAAAGGGAGCATCGGGGCGAATCTTGGCTAGGGAAATCTCCGGCAGCACGGTATAGTTAGCAAAAGTCGAGGTTCCCATGTAGTGATAAAGCGGCTGACTATCGAGGGAAAAACGACTGGTTCCATCCGGCATTACTCCCCGACCTTGGGTAAGACGAATCGCTTGACAGAGATTGGTTTTAAAGCTGAGACAGTATTCGCACTGACGACATTCGGGAATGTATAGGGGAATAACATGATCCCCCACTTTTAGGCTAGTGACACCTTTTCCCACTTCTACCACGATTCCGGCCCCTTCATGGCCTAAAATTGAGGGAAATAAGCCTTCAGGATCGGCCCCAGAGAGAGTATAGGCATCGGTGTGACAAACTCCCGTGGCTTTGATTTCTACTAACACTTCCCCCGCTTGCGGTGCGGCTAATTTTACCGTTTCAATAGTTAGGGGTTTTCCCGCTTCTAGGGCAACTGCCGCTCGAACATCCATAGGCTCAAAGCAATAGGTTTTTTCCAGTATAATACCGTTAAACTGCTGAAGAGTTGTAATAGAACAATTCTAAACTTATCTCTATGTTAGTCCTCACCATCCGCGAAGAAGGAATTAACGATGGTGGCTTTACTGCTAGTCTCAATTTTGATAGCGGTAACAGCTACCCAATTACGGTTACTGACCCCTTTACTAACCAAGAAGAAAAAGACCTAGAATGGTACTTTGAGGAATGGTTAGTATTTCCGACGCTAGAGACGGATAAAGCGCAAAAAGCCGCCAACAGTGTCCAAAACTATGGCGAAAACCTATTTAAACAGGTTTTCCAGAGTAATTTAAATGCTTATGGGGAATATCGAGACTTGCGAAAGCAGTTAAGTCAACTGCAAATTATCATCGAAAGTCAGTCGCCAGAATTTCAAGCTTTACATTGGGAAGCGCTGAAAGATCCTGATTTACCGCGTCCTTTTTCTATAGATTGTATCATCTCCCGCCAGCGTCGAGGGGCTACAGTTGTCCCGGTGCAAATGGCCACTTATCCTACTATCAATCTTCTGGTGGTGATTGCGCGTCCTAATGAGGAATCTGATGTTAACTATCGCACGATTTCCCGTCCTTTGGTAGAACTGGTAAATAGTAGTGAAATACCGGTAAAAATTGATATTTTGCGTCCCGGAACTTATGAATCACTAACCAGACATCTGGATGAGAAGGGAGAAGGATACTATCATGTTATTCATTTCGATGTTCATGGCGGATTGATGGAATATGAACAGTACCAAAGACAGGTTCACGGGGATTCTTGGCGCTATCAAAGGGGATGGGGACTGGAGGATTTAGCAGAATATGAGGGAGTAAAAGCTTTTCTGTTTCTGGAAGGAGAAGAAAAAGGTCAAGCGACTCCGGTAGAAGCGACGGAATTAGCGAATTTACTCACCGGGAAAAATATCCCTATTTGTATTCTCAATGCTTGTCAGTCAGCAAAGCAAATTTCCCAGGAATCAGAAGACTATCGGGAAACCAGTTTAGGAAGTCGTTTGATGACTGCGGGAATGCAAGCAGTGGTGGCGATGGGATATTCGGTGACGGTTTCTGCAGCTAAGTTGATGATGAAACCAATTTATCAGCAATTATTGAACGGAAAAGACCTAACGGAAGCGATGCGAAAGGGACGGTTAGAGTTATTCAATAATAAGCAACGCCGCGCCTATTATAACACGATAATAGATTTAGAAGATTGGTTATTACCGGTGATTTATTGTCGCGGTAAAATTAATCTCAATTTGCGTCCATTTACTCCAGAAGAGGAGGAAAAATACTGGGAACATATCGGCAATCAATATGTCTTTCCTTTACCAGAATACGGCTTTGTCGGCAGGGATTTAGAAATTCTCAAGATGGAAAAGGCGCTGCTGAAACATAATATCCTTTTACTCAAAGGAATGGGAGGGACAGGAAAAACTACCTTACTCAATTATCTACGAGAATGGTGGCAGAAAACCAACTGGGCGACCCATATTTTCTATTTTGGTTATGATAAAAAAGCTTGGACGTTAGAACAGATTGTCTATGAAATCGGTCAGGGAATTTATAATCGCTTTGAACAGGCGAGTTTCCAAGGGATGAACCTGAAAGCGCGGGTAAAGAAACTAGAACAAAAACTCCGCAGTGAGGCGTATATTCTCATTTTAGATAATCTGGAGTCGGTGACGGGACAACCGTTAGCAATTCAGAATACTTTACCGGAGAATGAAAGGGAAGCAATCGCCGAATTTCTCAAGAATTTGGTCGGGGGAAAGACGAAGGTGATTTTGGGTTCTCGCAGTGAGGAAACTTGGCTGCAACGCAGGACTTTTAAGGAGAATATCTATCCCTTACAAGGATTAGACCAAGAGTCGAGAACTGAATTAGCGGAGAGAATCTTAGAACGTCAGGCGAAGAGTCGGAAAAATGCGATTAAAAAGGATGATTATTTTAAGCGCTTGATGAAATTGTTGGCGGGGTATCCGTTGGCGATGGAAGTGGTATTAGCGAATCTGAAGCGACAGTCACCGGAGGAGATTTGGCAAGGGTTACAGTTGGCGGAGTTAGTTAATGTGGGGGATGAGGATAAGACTAATAATATCATCAAATGTGTGGAGTATTCCCACAGTAATTTGTCGGAGGAGGCGCAGAAGCTGTTACTCTGTTTAGCGCCTTTTAGTGGGTTTATTAACAGGGATTTCATTCCTTTTTACAGTGAAGAATTACAAAAATTAGAACCTTTACAAGGTTATCAATTTGACCAATTTGATGCAGCGATTGAAGAAGCGATTCATTGGGGACTGCTTTCGCCGATGAGTGAAGAATTGCCGAGTTTATTGACTATCCAGCCCATTTTTCCCTACTTCCTGAAGACGAAGTTAAAGGAATTAGCACCAGAGACACAAGCAGCAATTTGGGAGGGTTTTAAGAATCATTACCGAGACTTAGCAGGTTATTATGATGACTTACTAGATTCCAAAAATCCGCAAGAGAAGCAGTGGGGGATATTGTTCTGTCGCTGGGAGTATGAAAATCTGTTTCATGCGTTGCAGATTTGTTTGGAAAAGCAGGAAGATATTTATATCTTCTTTTGCTTACATAATTATTTTGTTGCTACCAATGATGTTAGTAGCAAACTGAAACTATGCGAGAGTGTTTGTCAAGCTTGTCAAACTTATCCTGAGCAGATTAAAACTGGGATAATCGGTAGTAACATTGTTGGTGCTTTGGGCAATCTCGCCATCGCCTATAACAATACAAAAAACTATGAACAGGCGAAACAGACTTATCTAAAAGTTATTGAATTAACTCAAAATCTCCAAGGGGTGGACGAGCAACAAAAAGCCTCAATATTGGGAACTACCTATCACAATTTGGGAAGGGTAGCGCAAGAATTGAGGGAATGGGAGCAAGCCCGAAGCTACTACCAGCAAGCTATTGAGATCTGCATTGAATATGGCGCTGCCGGAGGCACGCAAAGCGCCCGCTACTCCCAAGCCCGCCCCCTGCACCAGTTGGGATGGGTAGCGCAAGAATTGAGGGAATGGGAGCAAGCCCGAAGCTACTACCAGCAAGCTATTGAGATCTTCATTGAATATGGCGATCGCTTCTCCCAAGCCAGCACCCTGCACAATTTGGGAGCGGTAGCGCAAGAATTGAGGGAATGGGAGCAAGCCCGAAGCTACTACCAGCAAGCTATTGAGATCTACATTGAATATGGCGCTGCCGGAGGCACGCAAAGCGCCCGCTTCTCCCAAGCCAGCACCCTGCACAATTTGGGAGCGGTAGCGCAAGAATTGAGGGAATGGGAGCAAGCCCGAAGCTACTACCAGCAAGCTATTGAGATCAAGATTGAATATGGCGATCGCTATGAGCAAGCCGGAACCCTGCACCAGTTGGGAGGGGTAGCGGAAGGAGTTGGGGAATTGAGCCAAGCCAAAAGTTATTACCTGCAAGCCTTACAAATTTGGGCAGAATTTAACGATGGTTACAGTGTACAAACCTTTTCTTTGCCTAGTCTTGTTGATCTTTATCAGCAAACGCAAGATGAGGAGATTCTTGTCGGTATTGCTTCTGTTTTGGGGGTTGGGGTTGAGGAGGTGCGGGGTTTGGTCTAACTCCCCCCTAATACTAAATCCGGCTTTAAAAAGAGAGGGTGATGGGGTGATGGGGGGGTGATGGGGTGATGATCCTCCCTCACTCCCTCACGAACCTGGCTTGTTGTTGCGCTTCAGCGCTAACTATTTCGGGCTTGCTGAAAAAGTAAGGGCGAAGCATTCGGATAGGAAATCTACGGTTTCAGCGATAGGTTATCGCCCGAATGCTTCGCCCCTACAATGTTGTGATCTACGGATGAGGTGTAATAGCGAGAATGGTGATTTCCCCCGAATGAGGTCCATAGCACCAGAAAATTCGATAGGCTCCCGGTGTATTCTGTTGGGCGTAGGCTTCAAAAACCTTCTGTGTTGCATCATAAGGGTTGTCGAGGGAATTAAATTCGTGGGTTTTTAGTCCTGGATGTCTTGGGTTTGTACTGAGGAGCTTGAGGGCTTTTGTTACCTGTTTGTAGAGACCCTCTTGTTTCGATGCTTTTGTCCTACCTTGAGCCAGGCGAGTCTTTTGAGCCTGTTCCGCTTCTGCTCGCAATTCAGATAGAGTATTTCGAGCTTCCTGTGTCTGTCGTAAAGAGAAATTCAATTACTCCTCGACTTCTTCAGGAATAGATTCAGCAAACTCAAGCATAGCGTCTAAATCGACTGTTTCTTCAGCGAAATCTCCCGTGCGGGCTTCTGCGAGCCCCCGTTTGAGCGACTCGCGGACACTAGGATTCTGAAAAGCCCATAGTTCTCCCTCTGGAATCGCCACCATGGGAACCAAAAGAAGTTCCCCGCTTGCATTCATCAGTATTCGATAGTGACGGTTGCTACATTCAGTCCCAAGGCTAATCCGTCCCCAAGCATCAGCCTGAATATCTTCTTTAATGAGCGAAAAATTCTGATACTCCATCACGTCTCCTCCTCTCTTCATATACTTATTCTAGATAAGTTACCCAATTTGGGCAATAGGGTTATGTCCATTTAGCTTCTCACTACCTAAAGAAAACAGGTTAAACTTGTTCGGGCTAGAGCCTTGACAACAAACCCAGTTTGTAGTTGCACTCCCTTCGCTAAATTCTCTCCCCTTTCCTTGTAGGATAGGGTTCAGGGGAGAGGTCAATAATTAAGAACCCAATGCGATCACACTATCTGGTAAAGATCAAGTATAATAATAAATATAAAGACCAAATTATTCATCTACCGTTAACTTAATGAAAGCCAAATGAACTTATTAAAACAATCGGACATTCAAGAAAATCCCACAACACTTTACGAACAAGATCTTCAGTTGTGGATTGAGCAAACTATTCATCAATTACAGAATCGACAGTTTGAACAACTGGATATAGAAAACTTAATTGAGGAGTTAAAAGATTTGGGTAAGTCAGAGAAACGCGCCTTAGAGAGCAACTTAATGGTCTTGTTGATTCACTTACTCAAATTAAAGATACAGCATGATGCTCCTGAGACAATGAAAGCAAGTTGGTATAACTCAGTAGATGAGCATCGCCAGCGCGTTCAAGATGATTTACTTAAGACTCCCTCTCTTAAATCTTATCTCTTAATCTCCATCACACAAGCCTATTCCAGCGCTCGTAAAGTCGCCATCAAACAGGGTAAACGCGCTCAATTTGGTATTCGTATTCCCCAAGAAAGTGAGTATCCCCTCGCTTGTCCTTTCACACCTGAACAGATTCTAAATGAGGACTTTTACGGGTAAAAACGAAGGTAAACATTATCGATAATAAAACCATGAAACCAGAATATGACCTTGCCAACATGAAAAATCGCCCGAATGACCTAACCCCCCTTCCCTGCGAAATAAGGGGGGAATAACGAACCAGGTTTGTAGTTGCGATCCCTTCGCTAAACTATGATTGACTTTGAAGTTTTTCTAACTCTTTAGTAGCTTGTTGCCAATAGGCTAATTCTTCCTTTATTTTCATATTTTTAATGTCTTCATAGATTTTTTCGCTACTCAACCGTTTCATTTCCACACAATCAAATTGCTTAACCTTCATAATTAATAACCTCCAGAGGTGAATAAATATCTAGGGTCTGCTGAAAAAGTTTTTCCTAGGGGCAGGGTGTAGGGTGTGGGGTGTGGGGTGTGGGGTTTTACCGATTTTGAGGGGGTCAATTACCTAATTTTCAGGGAAAAAGTCCCTGAATTTCCCCCTGATCACTCCCATA
>NZ_JASJFF010001318.1:0-2666 GCF_030065435.1 Microcystis sp. M53603_WE2 | reverse complement strand
GTGGTCGAGGGAATCAACAATAAACTTAAACTAATAAAACGGAGAGGCTATGGCTTTAGAAACTTTCGGAATTTTTGGGTTAGAAGTATGTTATCTTGGCATCTTGTATGTTGATTTAGCATAAAGGGTAACGAAGAGCCATAAATAGCGCCGCCCTTAACAGACGGTAAGGCCACTCTTTTTGTCTCTGCTGCTCTTATTGCACTGCTAGAACAGAAATATGTCCGACCTCTTTTGTATCGCTACGAGGCCGGATGACGATCTCGACATCTTGATTCAATGCCGTGAGAAATTCCATCAATCGTTCAACTGAAAATTGATCGAGCCGATAGTTTTTTAGTGCTGAAACCTTGGGCTGCGGGATATTAAGCAGTATGGCAATCTCCCTCTGTTTCAGCTTGCGACTTTTCAGAAGTTCGTTAACGGCCAGGGCTAGGCGTGTTTTCGTTTGCCGTTCGGTTGCGTCTGGATAACCAAGGTCAGCGAAAACGTTCGTGGTGCCGCGAGTGATTTCCAAATTGCTCATTTTGTCCCTCTACTTTCATAATCCGCTTGTGCGCGTTTCATCCGTTCAACAATAAGCTTTACATCCTCTTGAGGTGTCTTGATTCCAGACTTCGACTTTTTCTGGAATGCGTGCAGAACGTAAACAACTTCAGCGAAGCGCACAGTATAGACCGCTCGATAAGTGTCGCCTCGATGATCTTCGACGATCTCAAATACTCCTGCCCCTTCACCCTTCCAAGGTTTAGCCTTTGGATGTTTACCCCCCAACTGCGCTAGACCAAGGGCATAGCCCATATCGTCCTGCACCTCGGCAGGGAAAGTCAGGTAGTCCTTTTTCGCAGAGGCCACCCAATACAAGGGTTTTTCCCGCGACATACTTTTAGAAATTCGGATCATTCAACAATATACCCAAACTGGAATAATCAGTCAAGGAATTAACAGAGCGGCGGTATCGCTTGAAGTTGCATCGCATGGTCAATATCAACATTCGATTCAGGCTGAGGCAATAATAAACCCCTTCATTTTCTTATTGAAGGGGCGTTTGTGGGGTTTTCTGATTGTTAGGAATCTTTTTCTAGTTCTTTTCCAGTGGATTTAGATGGTTTAATTTTGCGCTTGAGGACTGCACCTGCTCCTAAAGTGCCGAAGGCAAGAAGCCCAAGAACAGAGGAGGGTTCGGGAACTGAACTGGAAACAGGGGCAAGTTGAAAAAGTTGCTGGTATGCCCTTCCCTGTGATCCACCACCAAGGTATCCCAATTGGGCAAAACCAACATCATAATCAGACAAAATATCAATACTTGTATCTACCCAAAAACTAGATAGGTTAGGAATAGCTACAGGAGGTCCATTGATGACTTGAGAGAAGGAATATATTGAAGTAGCACTACCAATGTTGTTACTTCCTTGTGTAGTTCCCACGTCAATAGTCCCTGTTAAAAAAGGTGAGAAACCATTGAGAGAACGATATCGCAGAGGCGATGTTATCTCAGTGATATCGTTCTCTAGGCTTGTAACCTTGAAATTGTAACTGAAGCTTTTCGTCCCTGCACCAAAAACACTCAGTTCCTGATTGTTAGCATAATAGGCTACTCCATGACCAAAGGCTATCGGGTCTTCTTCTTGTACTACAATATTATTGAAGTCAAAGCTGGTAGCTGTCCCAGTTATACTACTATTTACCAAAGACCAGTTACTTAGAATTTCTTGTCCTACCTGAATAGAACCACCATTAAAAAGCTCAGTTAGAGTACACGAATCCGTTGCAGCACATCCGACAGTGACTGTAGCGGCTAACATTGGATTAGCCACAATTATCAATCCACCGAAGAGAATTCCGCTACTTAAAGTACCTTTGATCACAAATTTAGCACCAGTTTTCATCAATCTCATCATGTACGCTCCTTATTGAATTTGAGAACTGCTTACCTGAGTCGAGTCAACAATTCTGCTTCTGCTATTACCCTGATAGATGGTTGTTTGATTTGATGTGTGAATTGATTAAAACTGTATGAATTGCTTGAATACGACACAAAACGTAACGGGCGATGCACTAGAACTACCTTTTTTTATTAATAAATAGCGCCGCCCCTTGATTCAATGCCGTGATAAATTCGATTTTTGGACTTAGGAAGACGAAAACAACCAAACGCCGATTCAAAAATGAAGTGCACCACTAGGGTAGTCTTCCAATGAGGAGGCTCATCAAGGTAACCTGACTTGTACCACCAAGAGAGGAAACCCAAGACGAAGCTCCTCACATCAATTAGGAGTTAAATGCTACTTTGCTAATCCTTACCATTCTTGGGAGCGAGGACTCAACGAGCATACTAACGGTCTCATGCGGCAGTTTTTCCCGAAAGGGACAAATTTCTCTCATCGTCAAACAAGCTGAGGTAGACCGAGTGACAGACTTAATCAACCATCGACCCCGAAAAGCCCTTGACTATCGCACTCCATCTGAGGTATTCTTCAACCCACATTCCGCACCCTAAGTGTCACAACGTCTCAAAAGGGGAAGGGGCGCGAGTCAAAATACTTATCTAGAGGAGTGAGTTGGCGGCAAGCTGCCGGCAACTAAGCCGAAAATTTCAGAGTTCCCCCGGTCATTCTCAATAAACAGTGCTTGTTGAGAATGACCGGTCAATCAGACTTAACATC
>NZ_JASJFF010000625.1:0-2703 GCF_030065435.1 Microcystis sp. M53603_WE2 | reverse complement strand
CGGCTAGATTCTGCCTTAATGCCAGCGATTAAAGCCTGGGTAGCGTCATAGGCGGTAGCAGTGCGCCAATTTACGTCTCCTTGCCACAATTGGCGGGAATTATTCACAAAAGGACTGTTCGGATTAGCCCCTAAATGCCAAGCGATAGCGACAACCATGCCCAAGGCATTTTTTCCGCCTACATCCAGAGTTTTGGGGCTATAAACGTCATCACCCGCCACAATCGGTAATTTTTGACCATTGATTTGAACCACCTGCAAAGCCTTATCTAGGGTACCACTATCCCCAAGAAGGGCGATTAGATTTGCTCCCTCCTGTTGAGCTTGTTGGAGGCTTTTAGAAGGGGTAAAAGTCAGAGAAGATAGATCAAATTCACTCACCACTTGACCTCCTCCTAATCCTAAAGCGGTGATAAATTCAGATTTTAGGGATTGACTATAATTACTTTGGGAGTTAAAAAATACCACTGCCTTGACGTTAGGAATTTTTTGCAAGCTAGATTCGGCTAATGCCCGTGCCGCCACAAAATCACTGGGAACAGAACGAAAGATATAGTCACCAAAATTGGAGAGTTTAACTGAGGTACTGATGGGGGAAATCATTACTAATCCCGCTTTTTGATAGATAGCGGCTGCGGCTAAAGAGGTGTCACTGCTAGTGTGTCCTACTACTCCTAAAATGCTGTTATCAGCCGTTAATTTTTGGGCAATTTGAGCGGCAATTTCGGGATGATCAGCATCATCAGCAATGAGAACTTTTAAAGGAGTGCCATTAATTCCTCCAGTTTGATTGATTTGATTTTGAGATTGGGCAACTCCTCGTAAAACTTCTAGGGCGGTGTTGACATTGCTCCCAATTGGCACGGAAACGGCGATAGTATAGGACTTAGCTTGACCAATACGGGCGTTATTTAAGTAGATGAGAGCTTCCGGATCATTTTGATTAGCTCGCAGGGATTTTTCTAGGAGGTAAACTGCTTGCTGAAAGTCTCCTTTCCCGATTGCCTGTATGGCAGCTTGTTTGTCCGAAGAAGCCCCTTCAACTATTAATAAGTTTTCCCCTTGACTAAATTTTGCTTGTGCCGATACCGATTTTTGCTCCGGTGATATTTTCTCGATTTCAGAAATATTGTTTGGGTTATTTTTTCCTTGAAAACGATTGTATAACCACCAACTACCTGCCCCAAAAAATATTAGGGTAATCACCAAGGCTAAAAGCAGGGTAACGGTCTCATTTTTCTTGCTCATGGGCTGATCAACTAAGATTAAATTAATGGTTTAATCGAGATTTATAGTTAATAAAAGTACCAATTCAAGTCTGAATGGCAACAAGATACGATCTACCTTGATAGAATACCTCATGTGGGGTCTGATAGTCAAGACATTGTTTAAATGTGTCTTAGCTTATTAGCCATACTTTACCTTTTTGTTTGGGATTGTTCTAAATGTTTTACCAAAACATTTGAGGATAAAGGACCGTGTAAATGACTCCAGGGTAAAACCTGTTCTAAACGCCATTGCTGATGAACGTAATAATCTAGAGGGGGAATTTGTCCTTTTAGTTCCTTAAAAGCCCGTTTATAACTGCCTAAAGAATCACCGTAGCCACGGGTTAATTCTAACAGGGAAGTCAAGCGGCGATCGCCTCTAGATAATAGGGCTTGAATCACTGACCAATTATAACTCTCTGGTCGAAATTCTATACCCTGTTTACCTAATTGTTTCTCTAGATATTTTAATCTTTTTTCGGCCATTTTATTAACGCCAAACCACTGAAAAGGAGTATGGGATTTAGGCACAAATGTGCTGCAACCGAAAGAGATTCGCAGTCCAGAGGCGGCTTTTTTTAAGGCTATTAACATTTCCACAGTTGCCGCAATATCTTCGGTTTCTTCTCCCGGTATTCCCACCATACCATAGAGTTTTATCCCTTTTAAACCGCCCGCTTTAGCATTAATAGCAGCTTGGATAATTTCATCATTGGCTAACTTTTTGTTGATAATTTCCCGCAAGCGATCGGAACCACTTTCTACGGCAATAGTAATTGATTTGGTGTCTCTTTGGGATAAAATTCTGGCTAATTTTTCCGTGACAGTATTAGTTCTAACTGAGGCGATCGAGAGTCTAACTCCCTCAAATTTTGGTTGAAAAAGATAATCAAGTAAGGTTTCAAATTCGGGATGTTGGCTGACAGAAGCACCTAATAAACCAAGGCGATCTGTCACTTTTAAACCTTTTTCAATGGCAGGGATTAAAGATTCTAAACTAGCGGTACGAAAGGGTAAAGTTAGATAACTAGCTAAACAAAAACGGCACATTTCTGGGCAACTTCGCACCACCTCTACCATATAAATATTCTCCCATGCCGCTTGTTTTGTTACCACCGTAGAAGCCGAAAGGGTATTACTGCGATAGGTTTGTTTACTAACAAAGGTAGGAACATTATTATCTATGGGTAGAATTGCCGTAATTTCACCTTCTGGACTGTCATAATTAACGGTATATAAACTAGGAACATACACCCCCGGAACCTGGGCTAAATGACGGAGTTTTATCGGGCGATCAGCGTTTCTCACCTCTTGATAGGCATTAATAAAATCAGCAATTAAATTTTCACCATCTCCCAATAAAATTACATCAAAAAAAGCGGCAAAAGGTTCGGGATTAGCGGTTAAAACTGGTCCACCTCCGAAAATTATCGCTT
>NZ_JASJFF010001152.1:0-1372 GCF_030065435.1 Microcystis sp. M53603_WE2 | reverse complement strand
CTGGCACTTTTTGAGGGAAAAAAAGTCTAAAAGTCTTATCCAACAAGGTTTTTAGATTTATTCAGCAAGCCCTATATAAGTTAAACTTATCATACAAAGAATAAGCGAGCCAAAATTTTAGTTAATTATGCGTTACAAACTTTTAGGTAATAGTGGTCTGCGAGTTTCCGAACTATGTCTAGGAACGATGACATTCGGGGAAGATTGGGGTTGGGGGTCCGATAAAGAAGAAAGTCGGGCGGTTTTTCAGGCTTTTGCGGAAGCGGGCGGCAATTTTCTCGATACCGCTAATCTCTACACTAACGGAACCAGTGAAACATTAGTGGGGGAATTTGTCAAGGGCGATCGAGAAAAATGGGTAATCGCCACGAAATATTCTCTCAATACGCGCCCCGGCGATGTCAATGCTTGCGGAAATCATCGAAAAAACCTCTTTCAAGCGGTAGAAGCTAGTTTAAAGCGTTTAGGTACTGATTACATCGATTTACTCTGGCTTCATCTTTGGGACTCTCTCACTCCTATCGAAGAAGTGATGCGCGCTTTCGATGATTTGGTCAGGATGGGAAAAGTGCTTTATATCGGCATTTCTGACAGTCCTGCTTGGATTGTCTCCCAAGCAAACACCCTGGCCACCCTACGGGGATGGACACCCTTTATCGGACTACAAATAGAATATTCTCTCAAGGAACGCACCCCCGAACGGGAATTATTGCCTATGGCCAAAGCATTAAACATCGGGGTGACAGCTTGGAGTCCCCTGGCAGGAGGAGTTTTAACGGGAAAATTTAATCAACCCAACCCCGTCGATGGTCGTTTAAGCATGACCGACCAACCTTTTCAAATTCTCGATCGCGATCTGAAAATTGCCGAGACTGTCCTGGAGATTGCCAGAGAAATCGGGAAATCACCGGCACAAGTGGCATTAAATTGGCTCAGAAATCGCCCTAACTCCGTAATTCCCATCATTGGCGCTCGAAGATTGTCCCAATTGCGGGATAATTTAGCCTGTGTGGACTTTAACCTAACTGGGGAACAGCTGCAACGACTCGATAATATCAGTGCCATTTCCCTCGGTTTTCCCCACGAACTTTTAGCCAGTCAATTTGTTGGCGATATCCTATTAGGAGGAGTAGCAGCACAATTAGACCGATGATGGAAGTTTTTGTTTATGGAACCCTGAAACCTAAGGAGAGTAACTATTCTGCCTACTGTGCAGGAAAAGTGGTCAACTCTAAAACCGCCTACACAAAGGGGCATTTATACCATCTTACCGCCCTCGGTTATCCCGGACTGACCGAGGGGGATGGCTGGGTCAAGGGAATTTTATTGACTTTTAACGCAGATTATGATATAGGGCTTTTGGATGGTTTGG
>NZ_JASJFF010000862.1:0-10818 GCF_030065435.1 Microcystis sp. M53603_WE2 | reverse complement strand
GTCACTTTTAACCAATAAACCTGTCGAGTTTCCCTAACAGGAATAGCTGCAGGAGTTGCTGTTGGACTTGTCTCCACTGGACCGGGAGAAACCGGTTCAACAATTGGTGATTGACTTATCGGCGCTGGAGTGGGAGATTCAATCGGGTTTTCGCTGGTTTTCTGGGAGGAAGATAGGTGATGGACGGCAAACCAAGCAGTGGCCCCACCAGCAGTAAATAAAGCGAGGCCGATACCAATTATCCAAGGCAAAGAGATTTTATCACTAGAGCGAGAACTAGGCATAATTCAGTTATTAGTTATCAGTTATCAGTTATCAGTTTTAAGTTATCAGTTATCAGTTTTAAGTTTTAAGTTTTAAGTGAGCAGTTATCAGTTTTAAGTGAGCAGTCGAACGCTTTTATTCTCCCCCCGCAACGCGCACGAAGTGGTCTCCCCACTTCCCCACTTCCCCACCACCCCACTTCATAATTGATAATTCATAATTCCCACTTCCGATCTCCTGTTTTCCGACCGTTAAATTTAATTGGGGTTCCCCGATCGAGGCTTGATGCTGCCAAAGGCGGCTATACTCAGCTTATCATCGTCGATCTGCAATTGGAGAAGGCGGGCGATAATTCCTTGTTTCTCGAAGTTTTTTAAATCTAACTGGGTGGATATACCCTCGGCAAACCCCTTGAGAAGGCGCGAGGAGATGCGACGACCATTAAGAGTGGCTGTGGGGTCAATAAGCTCGATTTTTCGCCCCTGCACTAGCTTAAATCCCACTTCTAAGCTCAGATCGAGGCTGGCTGCCGGTTCGTCTGGCCGTTGGGTCTCCAGCTGCAGGCTGAGAGCGACTCGATTATTATTAAGAAAGTTAAAATTTGCTTGACTAAGTTGATATTTTGTGCTACCAAATTCTTCCCTAGAGGGAATCAGATTATTAATCAGGGTCTGAATTTGTTCTTTGACCGCTGCCGATTGTAAAGCTTGATTAACATTAGTTTCCGTGAGGACAAGATGCAATGCTCCCGCAGCCGGTCGGCGCAGTGCGGCGGCTAAACTGCTGTTTTTTTGCTGTAATTGCCGCAAATCGAGGCTAATTGGCTCAGTTTCTAGCTCGATCTTCTCAATGCGAACATCAGCAAGGGGATAAATTCCCCGTGCAGAAATGCGAACTCGATCGATTTTGCCTTGCAGAGCCTGATAATTGGGAGTATTATCGACCCTGACGGCTAATTGTTCCACTTTTTGGACTTGGGAGCGAAGGGTATGGGCTAAAACCGTATCAATAATTGCCCCTGCGGGAGTTAACAGGGTCAAAACACTAGCGAGAGTGATTGTTAGCCATTCCATCGCTCAATTACACCCATCCAGCTAAATTTTGCCAAGCATTAGTCAAAAGCTGACTTAACCAACGTCGTTGCACTTGATCTAAAATCGGGTCTTCTGCGAGAATTTCTTCAGTCAGATCATCGAGAGATTGACCCTGAGCGCGGGCCATTCTGATAATTCCCGCAATCACGGCAGCGATCATCTCCTCGTCCACGGGGCGCTGTCGGAGGGCGGCAATTTCTTCGGGGGTAGTCGGGATGGGATAATTCATAATCAGATGGTCCTGGCTGTGTATTAATCTAGGTATGTAAAGTTTTTTAAACTTTTTTCAGAAAACTTTTTGTGTAGTCTAGCGTAATCAGACGATTTTTAGGTGTAATAGCTAAATCAAGATGAGAGAGATACTTTACAGAGAAATTCCGACTCCCGACTCGATCGCCGTTTGTCAGTGGTTACAATCCGATTGGCAACCTGCAAGCGGTGTCAAGACAAATACACCTAACGGGGTGAGATTGCGCTTATCGGAGGCGATCGAATTATCGATTTTTGTCTGGACGCTGCAACGGACTACTTATTTAAAAGTTTTCCGCTGGGGTGAGCGATCGCATGATCAAGAAACATCCCTGACTCGGCAGCTCGATCGAGCTTTACAAAAGCGTTTTCCGCCGCAGTTTAGCACGATACCAAACATCGATCAAAAAAATCACTCAATTTTTACAGATTTAGAAGCGGACTATCCCCTAACGGTTCACTACTTCCGCAAAATGCCCCAAGGAGAGGCAGACTTAGAACGTTTGTATTGGTGGGAAAAACGTTGGCGCGACAGTGCCAAAAATCCCCAACAACCGCAGCCAGTAATTTTCTCTAGTAGTGAGGAAAATGATCATCCCATCACCTACGACTTAATTTATATTGGTGGTGCCTTGGGGGCAATTCATGCGGCACAGATGGCCAAATTAGGTTATCGAGTCCTCTTAGTAGAAAGACTACCTTTCGGACGGATGAATCGGGAATGGAATATCTCTCGATCGGAGTTTCAAAGTTTAATTAATTTAGGCTTATTTACTGCCGAAGAATTCGAGGAATTAATCTTCCAAGAATACATCGATGGCTTTAATAAGTTTTTTGATGGCAATAATCCACCCCATCTGAAGGCGGAGATTCTCCATACTCCCACGGTTTTAAATATCGCCATTAATTCCGATAAATTGCTGCAATCCTGCGGTAAAAAAATACAGGATCATGGCGGTAAAATTCTCGATCAAACCGAATTTATCAAGGCTGATATTACCGCCAATAGTGTTACTGTCACCCTTAATCATGGTGGAGAAATTCAACAGATAAAAGGTCGTTTATTGATTGATGCTATGGGTTCCGCTTCTGCCATTGCCTGGCAATTAAACGGAGTGCGTGCCTTTGATAGTGTCTGTCCGACGGTGGGGGCAGTAGTAGAAGGATTCGATCCGGTGGTGTGGGATTCTCACTATGGCGATGTCTTAAATTCCCATGGCGATATTTCTAAAGGTAGGCAATTAATTTGGGAATTATTTCCGGGGGAAGGAAGAGAATTAACTTTCTATCTATTTCACTATCATCAAGTCCATCCCGATAACCCCGGTTCTCTGTTGGAAATGTACGAAGATTTCTTTACTATTTTACCCGAATATCGACAGTGTGACCCAGAAAAATTAACTTGGAAAAAACCCACCTTTGGTTATATACCGGGGCATTTTAGCACAGGGAAAAAAGATCGAATTGTCTCCTTTGATCGCATTTTAGCCATCGGTGATGCCGCCTCCCTGCAATCACCCTTAATTTTTACTGGGTTCGGTTCTTTGGTGCGTAATTTAGAGCGCTTAACCCATCTTTTGGATCTGGCCTTGAAACACGATTTACTAACAGCTAAAGACCTAGAAAACGTGCGGGCCTATCAAAGTAATGTGGCGGTAACTTGGTTATTTTCTAAAGGAATGATGGTTCCCACGGGAAAAACCTTACCACCCCAAAGAATTAACGCCATGTTAAACACATTTTTCGGTTTATTGGCCGACGAACCGCCGGAGATTTCCGAAACTTTTATTAAGGATAAAACCGATTGGTTGACCTTTAGCCGTTTAGCAATTAAAGCGGCCAGAAAAAACCCCGCTTTACTGTTATGGATAGCAGAAATGGCTGGCAGTCAGGATTTAATTCGTTGGTTGGGTTCCTATCTCGATTTTAGCCTTGATGGAGTCAAAAATCTGCTTTTCGGTCCCTGGGTTTCCCAATGGTTAAAAAACTCCCAAAGCTGGCTAGAAAAAGACAATCCTCGCCTCTGGTTAAAGTTATTGAGTTTTAATTATGGCCTAAGACATTAAGTAGGGTCTGCTGAAAAAGTAGGGGCGAAGCATTCGGGCATAACCTATCGCTGAAACCGTAGATTTCCTATCCGAAATGCTTCGCCCCGAAGATGCAAGGTTTTGAACCACGATTCTCTCAAAATCTTGCACCTGTGGGAGCGAAACAGGCATCTAAAACCCTTACCTCGTCTATATTTCACATTTATTCAGCCAACCCTAAGTAGGAGACTCCCAGACAGCTATCGGGGATCAGATTTGAGTTTTTACACTAAATCCAGTTATTAAAGACTGATTATTTATTTCCACTTTTGCCTTTTGCATGAGTGCCTTTTGCCTGTCTTCATAAGTAGCCTATACTCAACGGATTTAGAACGTAGGTTGGGTTGAAGCATGAAACCCAACGCCCGCATGGGTTACGCTACCGCTAACCCATCCTACAAATAATTGTGCCTACCTACTTAAGTAGCCTATACTCAACGGATTTAGTATTAGTTCACTGTTTGTGGAGTTAAGAAACTGTTGGAAAAGTTCAAGAATGCGCTTACCTAAAGGTTCTAACTGCGATGCTGATGTAAAATAGCCATCATCTTTTGGGCCACCGCTGCTGTTTGTTCCAGCATAGCAAAATGACCACAATCGGATAACTCAATGACGTTGCTGCCAGTTTCAAACAAAGGATGAAAACTGGCCAGATGGTTAACGTACTTAACTTCCATAATCTTATCCTCTTTCCCCGCCAGAAAATAGACCGGTTGCGGGAGACGGGAGACAATCTGGGGTAAAAGATGAACTTCGCTGATAGTGGTGGTTTCCAAAAGTGACCCTAGGGCCGCTTGGTAATCGGCCCGGACAAAATCAATCACGCGCTGTTTGCCCCATTTTTTACCTAGGGTTTGCTTGACCATCATCCGCGAGAATAAAACATCAATAAAGGGAACACGGGGCAACCAAGGCGGTCTTCTCTGTAAAATCTGTCTTCCGGCTTCCCGAAATCGCTCAAATTCCTCCTTTAGATAGATGCCACCGCCGGCATTCATACAGATTACCCCTTTAATCCTTTCAGGACAGCTATCCGCGGCCCACAAAGCAACACTACCACCGAGGGAATGACCAACTAACCAAGCAGCATCGAGGTTTAAGCGGTTAAGAAGGGTAATAACGTCTTGGGAGTAGGATTCAAGGTTATAACTGCTAGGAGGACTGTTAGAGGTGATTTTTTGGGAGTCGCCAAAGCCCCGGAGATCATAGACTAGACAGGGATAATCCGGGGAGAGAATATCTACCAAAGGCTGCCAGTAGTGACGACTCAGCAGCCAACCGTGTATAAAGACTAAAACCGGTTTATCCGCTCGGGGCGAAAATAACTCGTAACTGTGGGATACTCCCGATATGTCGATGGTAGGCATATAATCAATCTCAACCTAAATTAAACCGTTGATAGGGGTTACTAGGGAAACTTCTAGAGAAAAAAAGGTGTATTTAGCCTTGTTTATAGAGCAAAATCGGGGAAGCTTAGGATCTTCCCCCGATAGCTGATCACTCACTGCTATAGACAATTTCAAAAGCTTCTACTCAAGTATAAAACACTGGAGATACTTCCCTAAAATAGGATGAAAACCTTAGACTAGGATTCATCTATGAAATGCGATCGCTTTTTAACTCTTTCCCTCGTCTTCAGTCTGGGATTAGCTTTTCCCCCCTCTCTACCCGCTCAAAATCCCCCCGCTACCACCTTTCAACCCGGTCCTTGGCAGCCTGTTGCTAGGGTGAATACGAGTCGTCCCGTGGAGATTAAAATCATCAATCAAACCGATATTGACCTCAATTATGACCTATCGGCCAATATTAATTCCTCTCCCCAATTATTATCTCCAGGTACGGAGACAAACCTAAGAGGTTTGGTAATTCCAGCATATATTCTGATTAATCGGGCTAATGCCGCCGCAGATCCCTATTCTTCTAGTTTAATCTATGCCGTAGAGGTCAATGATGATAATTTAGTCACGATTACTGTCACCAAAGTTCCGGGGAGTACCCCCGGTTATACCACCTTTAACATCAATCAACAGGGTGCTATTTATATTTACTAGCTCTAGCTTAAGCTGTTATGGAGCCACCTCGATTGTTAATTAAGTTTAGGGTTCTTTCTACCTCCTTTGGCTTCAGGATTTTAAAATTCGTCTTCTTGGGCAAGAATTGTCTTAAGAGTCCCTTATTATGCTCGTTTAATCCCCCTCTCCCAAGAATGATAAGGAGTAGCAAAAAAAAAATCTGCCCCGATTTTCTGAGGGGGCATCTCAGTTTTGCAGAAATACTGAAAACAGGATATAAAGGAAGAAGAAATTGATCAACAGAGGCAAGGACAATGACCAGATTAAATGATGCTGACCGAGAAAAAATCGGAATCGAAGGTTAAAATTCGTTTGATTTTTAAATTCTCAGCCGTTACGACTAAAGTCGCATCAGCTAAATCCATTGGGCGATCTTTATATTTTTCCATCAGTGACAGTAATCGAGGATAATCTTTTTCTTCGATCGAGGCTAACCGTACCATTTTCTTCAATAGCAATTTACCGAGTTGAGCTTGCATCGACCATCCCCCACGTTGCAAGCAGAGATACATGGATTCGGTAAAACAAGCCCAAGTTGTTATTAGATAAGAGGACTCATTCTCGATCAAAATTTTAACTGCTTGATGTCGTGGCTGAGATTTATCTACCGAACAGAATAAAGGGGCAGTATCGCACAGGATCATAGGATCAATCCCTGTTGTTTATATTTATCCATCAAAAGATTTTCCTAGTCCTTTTCACTAATTTCAGAGGCGGTCAATTCCATTTCTTCAACTTCTTGAAACCATTTAGCCCATTTTTCTTTTAAGTCCTCTCTTCGGTACGCTTCAATTTCTTCGGCGATCTCTTCTTCGGTAATATCCTGAACGCCGGGTAAGGATTGAGTTTTATCGAAGAGTTCTTTAACTTTTTTGCTTAAAGCCTGACGGTTTTGTTTGTCCGCCAAATTTAACAAAGCGTCTTTCAATAAATCTTCAACGCTATTATATTTCCCTGTCGCTAATTGAGAGTTAATTAATTGTTCTAATTCGGGAGATAAGGTAATATTTATGGTAAAATATGCTCCTTTGTAATTCGGTCGATATTATGATGGTTCGTGAACGATTTCATCGATAAACTCTTCTTTTTCTTCTTCCGTCATGGTATTCCAATCATAGCCGCGTTCTTTGGCTACGATTCGAGCTTTGTCAATGGCGTAATTAGACAAGGATTCCCATCGATCCGACTGACTGAGGATGAGAATTTTATAAACTTCCCGTTGCTGTGCTTCGGGGAGTTGTTTGAATAAGTCGATAACTTGTTCGTTGCTTAAGGTTAAGTTCGGCATAGGTCAATTCTAGACACCAGCATGATTAATCAGTTTAACACCGGTCCTTAATGGAGAAGGTTTTCGGTTCGCCTACACCTTCCGGGCTTCGATCGGTTAGAATCGAGAAATTATCGGCCTAGAAAGTCCTTTCATCTTCGCGCTTGCCGTAAAATTATGATTGTCTCTCTCCAAGAAGCTCAAGCCAAACTGCCCGAACTGATATACAATCTCAAACCCGGGGAAGAATTGTTGATTACCGATAATAATCTCCCACTAGCCAAATTAATCGGGCAAACCCCCACATCTCCCCAACGTCCGGGGCCTGGCCTATGTAAAGGAATGATTACCATCGTGGCCGATGATGAAGAACACTTACAAGACTTTGCGGAGTATCTGCATTGAAATGTCTAATCGATACCCATACTCTGCTTTGGTACACACTCAACGAATCCCCACTAAGTAGCGCCGCCCATCAACTAATTAGGGTTTGCTGAAAAAGTTTGTTGGTGGGGTTAGGAGTCAGGAGTCAGGAGTCAGGAGTCAGTAGCTGGTCATTTCAGGCTTTGTTGCCCTCTTTTTTTTGTACCAATTTATGTACTACGAGAGGGATAATGCAAGGTTTTTGAGAGTCCCAATCGGATTTTCGCAGCATGAACATCGGATTTTAACAGGTCAAAAGCCTTATTTTAAAAGGGTTTTACCATTATTCAGCAAACCCTAATTATTAACCAAAATAACGAAATATTAATCAGCCCAGCATCCTATTGGGAAATCGCCATCAAAATCAGTATCGGTAAACTCATTTTACATCAATCTTACAAAGATTTTATCGACGTATGCCTTAATCAATATCAATTTAATATCCTTGCCATCACACCAGAACATACGGATGCGCTGATCACCCTTCCTTTTTATCATAAAGACCCCTTTGATCGCCTTCTGGTAGCTCAAGCCATTGTTGAAAATATTCCGATTATTAGTGTAGATACTATTTTAGATCGGTACGGTATTCAACGTCTTTGGTAGGGCGATCGTTTTTCTCAACCTATCGGAAAACTCGACACTATAACCCCTTTCTAATCCCTCGATTTGATGTTTTTCTACCAATTTCCCACGTCTCCTGCGGATAATCTTGCTTCGCGAATATCTTTTAATAAAATCCCATTGAGTAAAGTTCATAATTCATGGTTATTATTTCGATCTAAAAAGTCCAGAAAGTCTTTTGCTTTCACGATCTGAATATTTTGATATTCAACCAGTGAAAGAAGATGTTTGTCCCCCGTGATAATATGGGTCGCATTGCCAACAATCGCACATTCTATGATCATATCGTCATCGGGATCATTGGGAACGGCTCTAAGTGTTCCACCTATAGAAACAATGCTAGAAGCATCACAAATTTCCTCAATGTATTTTCTAACTCGTTCTTCAGGAAATTTGATTTTTAGTAGAAGTTTTTCGGATAATTCGCCTAAAATCTCTGGACAAGTGACCGATCGAATCAGTTTGCTTTGGGCTAGGGAAAAACAACTATTCGGGCTACCGCTTTTAGAAAGCGCAGCAGATATGAGAATATTTGTGTCGAAGACAACAGTATAAATCACTACTTCTCATGAACGATTTCATCGATAAATTCTTCTCTTTCGTCTTCCGTCATGGTATCCCAATCGTAGCCGCGTTCTGCTGCGACGATTTTTGCCTGTTGGCTTCCGTAATCGGTTATAGCTTCCATATTTCCCCACTGACGCTGGATGAGGAATCTAAATAGTTCCTGTTGCTGTGCTTCGGGGAGTTGTTTGACTAATTCGATTACTTGTTCGTTGCTTAAGGTTAAGTTCGGCATAGGTCGCTTCTAGACAATAGCATGATTAATCAGTTTAACACGAGTCCTTAATGGAGAGGGTTTTCGGTTCGCCTACACCTTCCGGGCTTCGATCGGTTAGAATCGAGAAATTATCGGCCTAGAAAATCCTTTCATCTTCGCGCTTGCCGTAAAATTATATCTTTAACTAAATGGTGATCGCTAATTAATTATCGTAGTAAAGCTTGAAAACCTGCTTGAATAAAATGAACATCTGAAGTTAAAGCGTCGGTAATTTGATTTTCTTCCATAACAATAAAAGAAAAACAATCTACTAATCCCCAGCTTTTATCAGATCTTGATTCGTAGAGCTTTAAGCCTTTTTGAAAAAGAGTAGAAGTGATAGTAACAACGAATAAATTATCGGTTTGATAGCATTGCTTGATAAAGGCAGAAACCTTAGGACGATTGTAATGACTAAGAGCATTACCAACCTCCATAAAAATGGCTTCAGTAACCCAAACTGCTGTTGCATTTTTTACATAGGGGAGGAACTGCATAGCAATTTGATGATATTGATCATGAGGATTGAGAATTGCTTGGATAAAGACCGTATCTAAAAAAAGTTTGGACTTATTCATCGCTTATATTTCTTTTGGGAGTATCATATAAATAATGATCGTGTTCCCTTGACCAATCTTCTGGAGCTTCATAGGTGCCAGCCATTTCTTCTAACAGTTCCCAAGCATTTTTATGGTTATTTTCTAGTGGATCTTCCCGAGAAATAATTTGGATGATGTAATGGGTATTGGGTTCTAATTCAATCTTTTCTTCGGGACGGAAAACCATTCCATCATAACTAACTCGTAGATTTTTTATCATAATGGATTGTTGAGAAGTAATTCGATTACGGCCTACACAGTGCCTTAAGGCTAGTGTAACACACCCTCTCAACTATAACTGCCGTGCGATCGCACCCTCTTCTAGATGCCGATATTCTGCTAAAGATGGGAAAATATCAGTCCTGTAGAGTCAAGGTCGATCCTCGTGGGTGGGGAAACGGAGGGAATTTTCGGCCATGGTGACAACAGTAATCGTTTTTCCCAACCTATCGAAAAACTCGACACTATACCCCGTTTCTAATCCCTCAATTTGATGTTTTTCTACCAATGTTCCAACGTCTCCTGGGGATAATCTTTCTTCGGGAATATCTTGTAGTAAAATTACATTGAGTAAAGTTCATAATTGATGGTTATTATTTCGAGTTAAGAAATCTAGAAAATCTTTTGCTTTTACGATCTGAATATTTTGATATTCAACCAGTGAAAGAAGATGTTTGTCTCCCGTGATAATATGGGTCGCCTTCCCAGCGATCGCACATTCTATGATCATATCGTCATCGGGATCGGCAGATACTAGGGCAAGCTCTTGATTAATTCTGACAATTCGAGAAAATTGGCAAACTTCTTCCATAATTTCCTCGGTTTTTTCTTCAGAAAGTGTAAATTTTACAATAAGCTTTTCTGAAAACTCATCTAAAATTTCTTGGCAAGTTACCGATTGTATCCGCCCGTTTCTCGCCATAGACACGCACAGAAGTGGACTCCCACCAGGGAAAAGCAAGGCAGAAATTAGTATATTAGTATCAAAAACGACAATGGGAGCCACTATTTTTCATGAACGATATTATCGATAAACTCTTCTTTTTCTTCTTCCGTCATGGTATCCCAATCATAGCCACGTTTTTTCGCCACGATTCGAGCTTTGTCAATGGCGTAGTTAGACAAGGATTCCCATCGGTCCGACTGACTGAGGATGAGAATTTTATAAACTTCCCGTTTCTGGTCTTCGGGGAGTTGTTTGACTAATTCGATCACTTGTTCGTTGCTTAAGGTTAAGTTCGGCATAGGTCAATTCTAGACACCAGCATGATTAATCAGTTTAACACCGGTCCTTAATGGAGAAGGTTTTCGGTTCGCCT
>NZ_JASJFF010001377.1:0-1034 GCF_030065435.1 Microcystis sp. M53603_WE2 | reverse complement strand
GCGGGAATTGATACTTTAACCGGTGGTTTAGGTGCAGATACCTTCGTCTTCCAATTTGGCCAATCTACCATATCAACAAGCGATCGTATCACAGATTTTGCCATCAATAGTGATAAAATCGACTTATTAACTCAAGGTGGACTTCCCATGAGTGCGCCTAGTAGTTTCAGTCGAGCTGCTAATAGCACTGTCACCACTTTAGACAATTTAATCAATCAGGTATTTACTGATGCCAATGGAGCGACTACAGGTAATCAAGGATTAGGGGTTAATAGTGCCGCCTTAGTGCAGGTAACAACCGGTGCGATCGCTGGAATTTACCTCGTTATTAATGATAGCACGGCTGGCTTCCAATCCAGCAATGATTTATTAATAAATATCACCGGATTTACTGGTACTTTACCAGCTTTAGGGAGCATTCCGGTGGGTAATTTCTTTATCTAAGTTTCTAAGTAGGCGTAGGGGGCGTTAGGCGGCTATCAATTCCGTCAAAAAACCAAAATTAACAAGCCGCCGTAACGCACCACCTCTATCATTAAATTGGTGCGTTACGCTATCGCGCTTCACACCCTACTGGCTGCACAATTGCTTGCTCTACTTGATTGAGGTAATCAGATAAAAGTTTAAGCAGCATGATTTAATATTTGTTCTAATTCTTGACGCAAAGCAAGGTAATGACGATAATCGTTTGCCCATTCTATAAATATTATATCATCTGATAATGTTCCCTGATTGTATTGGTTATAAAAATCTTCGGAATCCATTTTATGTTGGTTCTCATAAACGCTAAGTCGCTTGGCAACAGCAATCAAAGCATCTAAAGATGATGTATATTGAATGGTCTGTTTACGCATTTTTCTTTTACTCCAAAATAGGGTTTGCTGAATAAATTTGAAATGTAGGCAAAGTAAAGGTTTTGGGGCTTTTCTCGCTCCCACAGGTGCAAGATTTTGAGAGAATCGTCGTTCAAAACCTTGCGTCTTCATCGGCCCGCGTCCTGTAGGGGCGAAGCATTCGGGCAATAACCTATCGGT
>NZ_JASJFF010000968.1:0-2170 GCF_030065435.1 Microcystis sp. M53603_WE2 | reverse complement strand
GTTGGTGCCGTCCATCATCACCTGATTCGCTCACACTTGCGTTTAAAAGCTTCCATCGTGATCGACACGGCCCAATGTTGGAGTACCCATCACTTCGCTTGTCTAATTGGTTATGGCGCTTCCGCAGTCTGTCCCTATCTTGCGTTAGAAACGATCGCCCAGTGGTGGATCGAGCCAAAAACTCAGAAATTGATGGAAAATGGCAAATTAGAAGCTATTAGCCTCGAAAAAGCCCTAATTAATTACCGCAAATCCGTAGAAGCAGGATTACTGAAAATCCTCTCGAAAATGGGTATTTCTCTCCTATCTTCCTACCATGGGGCGCAAATTTTCGAGGCGATCGGATTATCGGCAGATTTAGTTAAACTAGCTTTTAACGGTACTACCAGTCGCGTCGGGGGTTTAAGCATTGCTGAAGTGGCCCAAGAAGCGATCGCATTCCACAGCAAAGCTTTCCCCAATCTTACCGCTAAAAAACTAGAAAACTACGGTTTTGTCAACTACCGTCCAGGGGGAGAATACCACATGAATTCCCCGGAAATGGCGAAAGCACTCCATAAAGCCGTGGCCGCTCACTCCCAAGGTGAAGGATATGACCATTACGAAACCTATCGTCAAATCTTGCAGCAAAGACCTGTCACCGCTTTACGCGATTTATTAGAATTTAACAGCGATCGAGCTTCAATTCCCCTCGAAGCAGTAGAATCGATCGAAAGTATCCTGCAACGCTTCTGCACAGGGGGAATGTCCCTCGGTGCCTTGGGCCGGGAAGCACACGAAACCCTAGCGATCGCCATGAATCGCATCGGAGGTAAGTCCAATTCCGGAGAAGGGGGAGAAGATCCGATCCGTTACACCAGCTTAAGCGATGTGGATGCAGAAGGACATTCCGTGACTATGCCCCATCTAAACGGCTTAAAAAACGGTGATACGGCTAATTCTGCCATTAAACAGATAGCTTCGGGTCGTTTTGGAGTCACTCCCGAATACTTAATGAGTGGAAAACAGCTAGAGATTAAAATGGCCCAAGGAGCAAAACCGGGAGAAGGAGGTCAATTACCCGGGAAAAAAGTCAGTTCCTATATTGCCATGTTACGGCGATCAAAACCGGGAGTAACTTTGATTTCTCCCCCTCCTCACCACGATATCTACTCGATCGAAGATTTAGCGCAATTAATCTACGATTTACACCAAATTAACCCCCGGGCCAAAGTTTCCGTCAAATTAGTGGCCGAGATCGGTATCGGCACAATTGCGGCCGGAGTTGCCAAAGCTAACGCTGATATTATCCAGATTTCTGGCCACGATGGTGGTACAGGTGCATCACCCCTAAGTTCGATCAAACACGCGGGTAGTCCCTGGGAATTGGGAGTGACGGAAGTGCATCGGATGTTAATGGAAAATCAACTGCGTCATCGGGTGATTTTGCGCGCAGATGGGGGACTGAAAACCGGTTGGGATATCCTCATGGCTGCTCTCATGGGTGCGGAGGAATTCGGTTTTGGTTCCATTTCCATGATTGCCGAGGGGTGTATCATGGCCCGCGTCTGTCACACGAATAATTGCCCTGTGGGAGTCGCTACCCAGCAGGAACGTCTCCGCACTCGTTTTCCTGGAATTCCCGCTCATGTGGTCAATTTCTTTACTTTGGTGGCCGAGGAAACGCGGCAATTATTGGCGAAATTAGGCTATCACAGTTTAAATGAGGTGATTGGCCGGGCAGATCTGTTAAAAGTGCGCTCCGATGCTCGTTTAACTAAGACAGAATCCCTCAATCTCGATTGTTTGTTGAATTTACCCGATGGCCGCGGCGATCGCTCTTGGTTGCAGCACGAGGAAGTACATAGTAACGGTGCTGTTCTCGATGACGATATTCTAGCCGATAGCGAGATTAAACAGGCGATCGAGCAACAGGGAACCGTCAGCAAAACCTACAGGATTGTCAATACCGATCGCTCTGTCGGGGCGAGAATTGCGGGGGTAATTGCCCAAAAATACGGTAATGATGGCTTTGAAGGCGAAATTAAGCTCAATTTCCAGGGCGCAGCTGGTCAAAGTTTCGGAGCATTTAATTTACCCGGTGTCAATCTCCATTTAGAGGGAGAAGCTAACGATTATGTGGGTAAAGGCATCTACGGCGGCGAAATTGTCATCGTACCGCCCCAAAACG
>NZ_JASJFF010000500.1:0-1662 GCF_030065435.1 Microcystis sp. M53603_WE2 | reverse complement strand
TGTCAGTCTGTAGAGCGACCATAAGACCAGAACAGAGTAAATCTGTTAAGGCAGGTGCGAAAAATCCTTCGGGAAAGAAGCAGAAACCCAAATCGTGAGGTTTGGGAATCACCGTCCGTTTACGGCGGTGAGGATGTCAAGCAGGGTTGCCATGTATTGGTACTCAGATTCAAAGGGAATTGCATCCAATCGTGGGGTTAAAGACAATAGCCCCAATTGACTGAGACCTGCTTTGGCGGCGGCCGCAATCAGCGCCCCTTCCGTAGGATCCCCCACCACTGACCAATCTTCTCCCGTTTGTTTTAGCCCGGAGTCATTACAAAGCAAACCAGCTACCAGACAATCCCCTAGGGCCGGCGGCAATTCCTCTGCAAAGGGGCTGCCAGGGTTGCCATCGGTGATCAGACTAATTTCGCCCTTGGGACTATAGCCACCACCACTAACGGCGTAATATTGCCCTTCAGTATAAATGGACTGTACAGTCATTTGATTTTCGGTCAGGGTTCCGGTTTTGTCGGAACAAATGACGGTCGCACTCCCCAATGCTTCCACTGCGGGCAGTTTACGAATAATCGCATTGCGACTGGCCATGCGGTTGACCCCAATGGCCAAGGTAATCGTTACCACTGCTGGCAGCCCTTCTGGAATCGCACTCACTGCGAGGGCAACGGCAGCTTCAAACATATCGATCCAAGATTTCCCCCGTCCTAACCCGATGGCAAAGGTCAAGGTTGCTAGGGTCAAAATTGCGTAAAGTAGGGTGCGGCTAAATTGGGCAAATTTACGGGTCAGGGGTGTGCTAAGGCTGACTCGGCTTTCCATCGACTGGGAAATCTGCCCCACTTCGGTGGCGTTGGCCGTAGAGACAACAATCCCTTTGCCCTGTCCAAAGGTAACAAAACTCCCTGCGTAGGCCATGTTTGTCCTTTCTGCTAGGGGCGTATCCCCGGGTAAGGGTTCGATCGCTTTTGACCCGGGCAAGGATTCCCCGGTCAGGGCAGACTCATCCACCTGCAAATTGCGGACTTTCAGCAGCCTCAAGTCCGCTGGTACTTTATCCCCCGATGCCAATAAAACGATATCTCCTGGCACCAAATCCTGAGATGGAATCCGGAGGGTTTGTCCCTCTCGCAACACGGTCGCTTCTGTGGTTACGGCTTTGGCTAGGGAAGCGATCGCACCTTCCGCCTTAGCTTCCTGCACATAGCCAATAATGGCATTGATCAGAGTAACTCCCCAAATCACCGAGGCATTCGTCCAAGACCCTAAAAATGCCTTAATAGTACCCGCAAGCAAGAGAATATAGAGTAGCGGCTGATGAAATTGCCCCAAAAATCTCAACCAAGCTGGTTTCCCCGGCTTAAATCGCAGTTCATTCGGGCCATATTTTTCGTAGCGACTGGCCACTGCTTCTGCTGATAAGCCCGCTGACCCATCGCTGGTCAAGTATTCAATCACCTCTGGTTGAGAAAGTTGATGATACAAGGGCAATGATAATTGAACTGGCATCATGCTCGACCATATTTAGGGTCTGCTGAAAAAGTTTTTCCTAGGGGCAGGGTGTAGGGTGTGGGGTGTGGGGTGTGGGGTTTTACCGATTTTGAGGGGGTCAATTACCTAATTTTCAGGGAAAAAGTCCCTGAATTTCCCCCTGATCACTCC
>NZ_JASJFF010000957.1:0-7660 GCF_030065435.1 Microcystis sp. M53603_WE2 | reverse complement strand
GAAACCCTTATATAGAAAGACATTGCTTCGATTTTTGCCAATTGTTTTCAATCTAGAACGAGCTAATCAATTAAGTCTCTTGCCAGATAAGGATTTAGCCTATTTATGCCCCCTGATCGAACCATACCAAGTAACGAAGAACCTTAAGTTTCTTCTCTTTTTGTTAAGAAAGATCCGACTAATGGATAGCCTACTTAGGATGAAAATAATTATAAATTTCCTTAGCTAATTGTTCGCCAATTCCTGTCACCTGTTGCAATTGTTCTAGGGAAGCTTCGCGAATATAATCCAGAGAATGAAAATGAGCTAATAAATCTTTTTGTCGCTTAAAACCTAACCCGGGTATCTCATCAAGACGGGAACGGCGACTTTTTTGCATCCTTTGTTGTCGGTGAAAGCTAACAGCAAAGCGATGCGCTTCATCCCTGACTCGACGCAATAATTGCACTCCGGGTTGTTCCTTATCTGTCTCTAAAGGAGAGGATTCCCCCGGTAAAAAAATCTCCTCTCTCTGTTTAGCTAAACTAACAACTTTTACCTGTTCTAATAAATTCATCTCCCCTAAAACTGTCACCACTGCTGATAATTGTCCTTTTCCCCCATCAATCATGACCAAATCGGGAAAATCATCACTTTCGGCAATATTATCGGTATTTTCGGCATAACGACGGAAACGCCGGCGAATTACTTCTGCTAAACTGGCAAAATCATCGGAATGGCCGATTTTAACTTCGGGATTTTTGATTTTATAGTGACGATAATGTTGATTAGCGGCCACCCCATCGATAAACACCACTCCCGACGCGACTGCATTAGAACCCTGAATATGAGAAATATCATAACCCTCGATGCGGTGGGGTAGTGCCGGTAAATCGAGAATTACCGCTAAATCCTGCAAAGACTGTAAATCTCGGTCGGCGCTTCTTTTCGTCTTTTCTAACTCATAAAGAGCGTTTTTCTCGACCATAGCTAATAAATCCGCTTTACTTTGCCGTTGGGGGACAGTTAACTCGACTTTGCGACCTTTTTTTTCCCTTAACCACCCCGCTAACACCTCACCTTCCGGTAATTCGCAGGGTAGCAGGATTTCGCTGGGAATTTCCACCCCTTCCACCGATAAATAATGTTCTTCCAGGACTTTTTGCAGGATTTCTCCCTCGTTTGCTGACTGACTATCGGCAAAAAATCCCAAACGTGCCACCAAACGACCAGAACGCACTTGGAATAATTGTATGCAACAATGCTGCTCGTCTTTAGCTAAAGCGATCGCGTCCCGGGATACGGTATCATCGGGTAAAGAGACTTTTTGATCGGTATTAAGAGCCTGTAATCCGCGAATTTGATCCCTAATCGTGGCCGCTTGTTCAAAATCTAGGTTTTCCGACGCTGCGAGCATCTTTGTCGCTAATTTGTCTAATAATTCTCCCGTCCTTCCCTGAAAAATCATCGCCACTTTCTGCAAGGTTTCTCGATAATCTTGGGGACTAATTAATTTTTGACAAACCCCCGGACAACGACCGATATCATAATTTAAACAGGGACGGTCTTTAAAAAGAGGTTGGGGACGTTGACGCAGGGGAAAAGTGCGTTTAATTAGGTGCAAAGTGTAGCGCAGCAGCCTGGTATCGACGTAGGGACCATAATAACGGTCTTTTTGGTTATTTATGCTACGTTTGCGGGTAATAAAAATGCGCGGGTAGGTTTCCGACCAAGTAATACAAATGTATGGATATTTTTTATCGTCCTTGAGGAGAGTATTAAAATGGGGCTGATGTTGTTTAATTAGATTAGCTTCCAGGGCCAAAGATTCTGCTTCCGTGTCGGTGACGATAAATTCAATTTCCGTCACCTGTCGCACCATCAAAGCAATGCGGGGACTGAGGGGTTGACTGGGACGAAAATAGGAACGGACTCTAGACCGGAGTTTTTTGGATTTACCGATGTAGAGAATTTCGCCATTTTGGTCGCGCAGGAAGTAAACCCCCGGTTCGAGGGGAATTTCCCGAAGACGATTTTCTAGGCGATCGAGGTCTTGGATTAGGGTAGAGTTAAGATTATTCCCGAACATCTTTTTATATTAGGGTTTGCGGCAAAAAGTTTGTCTTGGGTGTGGGGTGTGGGGTGTAGGGTGTGGGGTGTAGGGTTTTACCGATTTTCAGGGAAAAAGTCCAGGAATTTTCCCCCCCATTACTCCAATGGCCGGTACTTTTGGATTTCAAAAAGGTCTAAAAGTCTTATCGAACAATGTTTTTAGATTTATTCAGCAAACCCTATATTAGACAAAAAAATTACGCCAGTGGGTATTAGCTGACGTTTGGCAAGATATTTAGGGCAAATCTTCACAAAAATTAATAGGCTTCTGATTCGATTTGCTTAATCGGGACGAAACATTCACCGGGGAGAAGAATCGGTTTATTGTTAAAAATTAATTGGCCCCGATGATTGTCGCGGTTAATAGCGACACCGAAAGGACGTTTACTAACTCTGCTATTGAGGGTACAGTAGATGCGATAAATGCGTCTGGCCGCCCGTAAGACAGTAGGATCTAACAAAATTGGAATTTCCATATCGACACGTTGTTGTTCTGTTTTCTCGGATAGGGCTACCATAGCACTCGTCTCCCCACGATTAAATTGACATATTTATTAAATCAATGGTATATGACGATTTCCGATTATGCCACTTTTGTTAGGATTCTAAAACTTTTAGGATGGCCTGGCCCATAGCTTGGCATCCCACTAAGGTCATACCTTCCGAGAAAATATCTCCGGTACGATAACCGAACTCTAAGACTTTTTCTACGGCTTTTTCCAGTGCTGCTGCCGCTAAAGGCTGATTTAGCCCATATCTTAACATCATAGCAGCACTGAGAATCTGGGCGATCGGATTGGCTTTATCTTGGCCGGCGATATCTGGGGCCGAACCGTGGACGGGTTCAAAAACTCCCACCCCAGCAGTCCCTAAACTAGCGGAGGGTAACATTCCGATACTACCGGTTAACATGGCCGCTTCATCGGAGAGAATATCACCGAATAAATTGCCCGTGACGATAGTATCAAATTGTTTGGGGGCCCGGACTAACTGCATGGCTGCGTTATCGACGTAGAGATGGGAAAGTTCCACATCGGGATAATTAGCGGCGATTTTCGTCACCCGGTCGCGCCAGAGTTGGGAAACATCGAGAACATTAGCTTTATCGACGGAACAGAGTTTCTTGCCGCGTTTTTGGGCAATTTCAAAGGCCACCTTAGCGATGCGGTCCACCTCCGATTCCAAGTAAACCATGGTATTTACACCGCATTTTTCTCCCGTTTCCGTCTCAAAAATCCCCTTCGGTTGACCGAAGTAAACACCCCCGGTCAATTCCCGGACGACCATGATATCCACTCCCTCGATAATCTCCCGTTTGAGACTAGAAGCGTCGATTAATTGCGGAAAAATGGTGGCAGGACGTAAATTAGCAAAAAGACCTAAACCGGATCTTAAGCCTAATAATCCCGTTTCTGGCCTTTGCTGCCGAGGCAAATTATCCCATTTATAACCCCCAATAGCGGCCAAGAGAACAGCATCACTATTTTTACAGGCGCTCAGGGTTGCTTCGGGGAGGGGACTGCCGGTTTCATCAATGGCTGCCCCTCCAATTAAAGCGGTTTGGAAGTCAAACTGGAGGTCAAATTTTTTAGCGATGACTTTCAGTATCTCTACGGTGACAGCGAGGATTTCCGGCCCGATGCCATCGCCGGGTAGTAGGGTAATGCGATACTGTTGCGTCATAGTTCTAGAACGGTAAAATAGGTCAGACTCTTGATTATAACATAGTTAGGGTTGGCTGAATAAATCTAAAAACCTTGTTGGATAAGGCTTTTAGACTTTTTTCCCATCAAAAAGTGCCAGCGATTGGAGTGATTGGGGGGAAAATTCAGGCACTTTTTCCCTGAAAATTAGGTAATTGAACCTCTGAAAATCGGTAAAATCCTACACCCTACACCCAGGAAAAACTTTTTGCCGCAAACCCTAATTAAAGGGGTAGTTAATCCCCATTAACTACACTAATTCTACATGGGAATCATCCCCGATCATAAAGCGTAAAGCCTTGGGACGTTGGGGGGCAATTTCTAATTTTGCCCGTCGTCCGATCACACTATCAACTATGCGCTGATGAATGCCAATAATCGTGGCATCTTTGAGAATTACACTGTGTTCTATGTCGGCATCGATTAATTTTACTCCATTAGCCACACTGCTATAGGGACCGATAAAACAATTCTCGATGTGACAATTTTCTCCAATAATGACAGGGCCGCGAATGGTACTATTAATAATTTTACTACCCTGACCAATTTGTACCCTTCCGATCGCCTGACTATTAGCATCAATTTCTCCCCGCAAAGCGATTTCTAGACTGGTATCAAGGATAATCCGATTTGCTTCTAATAAGTCATCTTTTTTACCCGTATCTAACCACCAACCCAGTAGTTTATTGGCTTCTACTGCTTTATTTTGATTGATTAATTCTTGGATAGCGTCGGTAATTTCTAACTCACCCCTTGCCGAAGGTTGAATAGATGCGATCGCTTGATGAATGGTGGGGGCAAAAAAATAAATCCCCACCAAAGCTAAATTTGAGGGGGGGTCTTTGGGTTTTTCGACTAAGTATAAAACTTTGCCGGTTTCATCTACTTTTGCCACCCCAAAAGCACTGGGATTAGACACTTTTCGCAGGAGAATTAAAGCATCAAGGGACTGTTTTTGGAAAGAGTCTAAAAAGGGCGATAAATCATCCTCAATTAGGTTATCACCCAAGTACATAATAAAGGGGGAATCTGCTAGGAAAGATTGGGCAGTTTTGACCGCGTGAGCTAATCCGGCTGGTTGATCTTGGCGAATATAAGTTATCTTAGCCCCAAACTGTTCACCACTGCCCGTGGTCTGACGAATTTCTTCCCCGGTTTCGGGACTGATAATAATGCCAATATCGGTAATTCCTGCGGCGACAATTGACTCGATTCCATACCATAAAATCGGTTTATTGGCAACGGGAACTAACTGTTTTGCACCCGTATAGGTTAGGGGACGTAACCTCGTACCTTTACCACCAGATAAAATTAGTGCTTTCATAGTTTTAAAGATTAAATAGTTGGGTGAGCATAGCTTTGAGGGAATCCCGCCAATAGGGAGGAATATAACCCAATTGTTGCGAGATTTTTTGACCGGAAAGAACCGAGTAGGCTGGACGCACTGCTGGGGTAGGATATTCAGCAGTAGTAATGGGAATTACTCTCTGAATTTTTAAGGGAATACCGCTTATTTTTGCCTCCTCAAAAATCGCTTTAGTTAAATCAAACCAACTGGCGACACCGCTATTAGTAAAATTATAGATTCCTGCGGGATTATCGACATTAATTAAAAGCTGAGTAATGGCCGTGGCGATATCTTTGGACCAAGTGGGACTTCCCACCTGATCGACAACTACTTTTAACTCCTCTCTTTCCTTGCCTAATCTCAGCATGGTTTTGACAAAATTACTTTTGCCATAACTGCCGTAAACCCAAGCAGTACGCAGGATAATTGCCTGAGAATTAACAGTTTTAATCTCCTCTTCTCCCCTTAACTTTGATTGTCCATAAACCCCTAAAGGATTAGTTAGATCGGTTTCTAGATAGGGGGTATTTTTTCGACCATCAAACACATAATCGGTGGAAATATGGAGAAATTTAGCTTGAATTTTCTCGGCAGATTCCGCCATGATTTTCGGGGCTGTAGCATTGATAGCATAGGCTAATTCTGGCTCGGTTTCGGCTTTATCCACTGCCGTATAAGCGGCGGCATTAACCAGATAATCGGGGTGAATTTCCCTAATTAACTGGCCGATTTTTTCCGAGTTAGTTAAATCTAGTTCTTCTCGACCGATACTAATAACTTCGCCCAAGAATGGTAAAGTTACTTGTAACTCTTGTCCCACTTGACCTTTAGCACCAATTAGTAAAACTTTTTTCATTGTCTTTAGGGGAAAACTTCCACGGATTTAAAGGGTTGTCCAGCTTGGTCTTTAGGGGAGAGAATCGGGGGAATCTCTAGGGGCCAATCAATCCCTAAATCGGCATCATTCCATAAAATGGTTTTTTCGTATTGGGGATAATAATAATTAGTGGTTTTGTAGAGAAATTCGGCTCGTTCAGAGAGAACTAGAAAGCCATGGGCAAAACCTTCGGGAACCCAGAAAATACGTTTATTTTCCGCACTTAAAACACAGCTTACCCATTGCCCAAAAGTGGGGGAACTTTGACGCGCATCCACGGCCACATCAAAAACACTACCGTTCACCACTCGCACCAATTTACCCTGGGGATTGGGGATTTGATAGTGCAATCCTCGCAGGACATTTTTTAAGGACATAGAGTGATTATCCTGAACAAAAGTGGTATTGACTCCAGTTTTTTCTCGAAAATCTTTCTGATTAAAACTCTCCAAGAAAAAACCTCGATCGTCTCCGTAAACTTGCGGTTCAATGATTAAAACATCAGGAATTTCCGTGGGAATAACTTTCATAAAATCGGAGACAAGATAACTTTTGCGGGTAGTCTAGCACAAAAGGGCATTTTTTTCTAAAGTTTTTTATTAATCTTTCCCCGGTAACTGAATAATGATAAGATGAGCCTAACTTAGTCAGAGCATAAACGACGTGGTACAAGTCTCTACACACACCGCTACTCAATCTATCCCCATGGAGGGAGAAGCCTTAAAAAACTGGTTACAGACTAGGGCTAATCAGATTATCGCCGGAGATCGACTCAGTAAGCAAGAGGCCCTAGCTTTAACTGCGATCGAAGGTCAGGAAAATATTTTCAGCTTATGTGAAGCTGCCGATCGCATTCGTCAGGCCTGTTGTGGTAATACGGTAGATTTATGTAGCATTATCAACATAAAATCGGGAAGTTGTTCGGAAAATTGCAGTTTTTGTTCCCAATCCGCCCACCATCCCGGTCAAGATTCGCCTATCTACGGTTTAAAAAGTCGCGAGGAAATCGTCAGCCATGCGAAAGCGGCAGCCGACGCGGGGGCCAAACGCTTCTGTTTAGTTAGTCAAGGCCGGGGATTAAAGTACAATAGCCCTAAATCGCAGGAATTCGAGGAAATACTGGCCACAGTTCAAGAAATCATCGAAACGGCCAAGATTAAACCCTGTTGCGCCCTCGGAGAGTTAACCCTTGCCCAAGCCCAGGCCTTAAAAGAAGCTGGAGTTACCCGTTATAATCACAATCTGGAAGCTTCCGAGAATTTTTATCCTAACGTCGTCTCCACCCACAGTTGGCAGGATCGGGTAGAAACGGTAAAAAACCTGAAAGCGGCGGGAATTCAAGCTTGTACGGGGGGAATTATCGGTATGGGGGAAAGTTGGACTGATCGCATTGATTTAGCTTTTTCTCTGGCGGAATTAGAAGTGGAATCAGTGCCGATTAACCTATTAAACCCCAGAAGTGGCACCCCTTTAGGTCATTTACCCAAACTAGACCCTTTTACTGCCCTAAAAGCGATCGCTATTTTCCGGTTTATCTTACCTCAACAAATCCTCCGTTATGCCGGGGGACGAGAGGCGGTGATGGGAGAATTGCAAAATCTGGGGCTAAAATCGGGAATTAATGCTATGCTGATTGGGCAT
>NZ_JASJFF010000320.1:0-3132 GCF_030065435.1 Microcystis sp. M53603_WE2 | reverse complement strand
CGATCCCCCCTGCCCCCCTTGATAAGGGGGGTGCCGATCCCCCCTTAATCCCCCCTTAATAAGGGGGGCATCTGATAATTTTTAACGCCTACCTACTTAGGGTCTGCTGAAAAGGTTTTCCCTGGTGGCAGGGTGTGGGGTTTTACCGGTTTTGAGGTGGCCAATTACCTAATTTTCAGGGAAAAAGTACCTGAATTTTCCCCCCAATCACTCCAAAGGTCGGCACTTTTTGAGGGAAAACAAGTCTAAAAACCCTATCCAACAAGGTTTTTAGATTTATTCAGCAAACCCTAAATAATTCTAAAACCGAAGGGATTGATGTTCTGCCTCGCTCAACAATCCAAGCCGCTTCAGCTAAAACAATAGCCGGTAAAACTAATTCACTGTTCGGGTCAGAAAGGATCGTTTTGGCATTTTTTCCCAATCGGGGATTCCCTTCTAAAAACCAAATTAAGGCGTGAGTATCCAGCACATATTTCATCGGTTTAAGACCAATCTAAGTGGTCATCTGCATCGCCCTGAAATTCGGCGAATGAAAAATCTTCTTCTGTAGATTGATAATCCCCCGTGAACATTCCAAAGCACATTAATTTGGGATATTTTTGGATTGGTTTATCTTCTAAAAATGTGATAATAACTGAACTTTCTTCTAGGTTATTGGGAGTTTCTAAAAGCTCGAACTTTCCTTGTCTATAAATGCCTTTAACTGATTGTAGCATTGACTTAGTTTCCTAATTGTTAATTAAGTTTTGGAGATAGTCTATCTAATTTTACCTTAAATATTTTCTGGAAGCATCTCAATTTTGCCAGTGGAGTGACAGCATAACCCCTTCCTATATAATAAAATGTTAAGTTTAGACTCGGCTTGAGCTATGTCTTTTAGCCTATAACAGTTTCTATCTTCTTGTCAAACCAAGGATTCTAACTATTTTTTGAGATAACTTTAAGTCTCAATATCTTCCTTGATTGTTACTATTTTTACATAACTACTCTAGGAGAGCCTTTATGGTTTATCTGAGTTAAGTATGCTAAAATGATAACACCGCTTCATTAAAAACTGATTTGAGCCAATTGTTTTTATTACAAATATTTTACACACTTCAAGCAAGAGGGCTACACCACTACTACCAAATCATTACCGTCCGCACCAACCACCATCGACAAAGAAGCGTCAGAAACTCGCCCCTTGGCGAAGCGGTGGGGAATAGTTCATTACTCCCACAGTTTTATATTTTCTTTAGAGATGGACTGTCCTAAAACCTGCTCAGAGCGGCCAAAAGTCAGAAAATAGAAATAAAGGTGCGATTGGAGAACTTGAGCAGCGATCGCACACATCAGCCGCCATTGGAGAAAGATAAAGTTATGGCAGATAACTACAGAAGTCGCATTGTTACCCAAGGTACCCAACGCAGTCCGAATCGGGCCATGTTAAGAGCGGTAGGTTTTGGGGATGAGGACTTTAGCAAACCAATCATCGGCATCGCTAACGGATTTAGCACCATTACCCCCTGTAACATGGGAATTAATGATTTAGCAATGCGTGCCGAAGCAGCCACCAGATTAGCGGGGGGAATGCCGCAACTTTTCGGGACTATCACCATTAGTGACGGGATTTCCATGGGAACAGAAGGGATGAAATATTCTCTCGTTTCTAGGGAAGTAATCGCCGATTCCATTGAAACCGTCTGTAATGGACAAAGTCTCGATGGAGTCCTCGCTATCGGGGGTTGTGACAAAAATATGCCGGGGGCAATGATTGCCATGGCCCGGATGAATATTCCCGCTATTTTCGTCTATGGTGGCACGATTAAACCGGGGCGCTACAAAGATTGCGATTTAACCGTGGTCAGTTCCTTTGAAGCCGTGGGACAGTACAGCGCCGGTAAAATCAGTGAAGAAGACCTCATCGGAATTGAACGCAACGCTTGCCCCGGGGCCGGTTCCTGTGGTGGAATGTTTACTGCTAATACCATGTCTTCCATTTTTGAAGCCATGGGGATGAGTTTACCCTACTCCTCGACCATGGCCGCCGAAGATGAGGAAAAAGCCGATAGTACCGAAGAATCGGCCAAGGTTTTGGTCGAGGCGGTTAGAAAACAGATTCTCCCTAGCCAAATTTTGACCCGTAAAGCCTTTGAAAACGCCATTTCGGTAATTATGGCGGTGGGAGGTTCCACTAACGCTGTGCTGCACCTTTTAGCCATTTCCCGCACCATCGGGGTAGAATTATCGATCGATGATTTTGAAACTATCCGGCAGCGTGTACCGGTTATCTGCGATCTTAAACCCTCCGGGCGTTACGTTACCGTGGATCTGCATAAAGCTGGCGGTATTCCCCAAGTGATGAAAATTCTCCTGGTTAATGGTTTACTACACGGGGATGCTCTCACCATTAGCGGTCAGACTATCGCCGAGATTTTAGCCGATATTCCCGACCAACCGCCCTCAGGCCAAGATGTTATCCGTCCTTTTAGCAATCCTGTCTATAAAGAGGGTCATTTAGCCATTTTAAAAGGAAATCTGGCCACAGAGGGGGCCGTGGCCAAAATTAGCGGCGTGAAAACTCCGGTCATCACCGGACCGGCGCGGGTGTTTGAGTCGGAAGAAACCTGTTTAGAGGCAATTTTAGCCGGAAAAATTCAAGCCGGGGATGTGGTGGTTGTCCGTTACGAGGGACCGGTAGGCGGACCGGGTATGCGGGAAATGTTAGCCCCCACTTCGGCAATTATCGGCGCCGGTTTAGGGGATTCCGTGGGATTAATTACCGATGGTCGTTTTTCCGGGGGAACCTATGGCATGGTGGTCGGTCACGTCGCTCCAGAAGCGGCGGTGGGTGGTACAATTGCCCTAGTCGAGGAGGGGGATCAAATCACTATTGATGCTCGTCAGCGTCTCTTGCAGTTAAATGTATCGGAGGAAGAATTAACCCGTCGTCGTCACCATTGGCAACCGCGCCCCCCACGCTATAAAACGGGAATTCTCGGCAAATTCGCCAAGTTAGTCTCCTCTAGCAGTCTCGGCGCTTTAACGGATTTGAATCTGTTCTAAAAGTATAACTAGGGTTTGCGGCAAAAAGCTTTTCCTGGGGGCAGGGTGGGGGGTGTGGGGTGTAGGGTGTGGGGTTTTATCGAT
>NZ_JASJFF010000651.1:0-1984 GCF_030065435.1 Microcystis sp. M53603_WE2 | reverse complement strand
GGTGGCAGCTTGCCGCCAACTCACTCCTCTAGATAAGTATTTTGACTCAGGCATCTTCCTCTTTTGAGACGTTGTGACACTTAGGGTGCGGAATGTGGGTTGGAATTTGAGCGAGGCTGGGCAAAGTTGCCACCAACAGGGCTATACCGCTTAATACGATAGTCTTGACAGAACGTAGATTCATAATTTTTTCCTGAAATTGGGAAGCCGTGTTTACTTGCTAATTTCAGAATATTCGGAGTCTAAGGGTGATGTCAGTCCCAAAATAAGTGGAAATTGACGATTTCAATCGTTTCTACTTTCAGTAATAAAATGGAGGAACGTGGAAATTTATAGGAGTTTTCATAAGAATGAGTTATGGGCAAGGAGCTTAAACTCTTTGTTGGGAAAACTTGTCGATACCTCAGTAACGTGAAAAGTGTTATATAGCGTTTCCCAATCTCATGAGGTACACCAAAATCTTAACTCCTGACTCCTGACTCCTCAAAACCTAAGACTCTGTACCTCACAACTATGGGAATTGCTATAGTTTTAGCCAATTAAGTTAAAGAAAGCGATCGATTTTCTTCTAATTGGTGATTCTAGCGACCGAGGAGAGAATGACGGGTTCTCAAAAATCCTCGAAAATCGGGGCTAGGGTCGAGCCAGACATTCCCGAATCTTCCTCTGTATCCTCTCGATCGATTAACCGTTTCAGGGTTTCGATTTCCCCGTTGAGACTGACAACCGTCGCCGTCACCTCCTCGATTACCGTTCTCATTTTTTGTTCAACGATTCGTTTAACGAGTTGTTCAACATTGTTCTCTTGATCATTAGACCTCTTGCAAAAGTCTTAAGTCGATCCTTGTACAGCAACATTTTTGAAGATTATCAACTACTAATAAATAATTAACTGAAAGTCCCTCCTATTATTGTTTCTATCGTTTGTTTTCGGATTTATGCAAGAGGTCTGTTGTTAACTGGTCACTGTTGACTGTTAACTGTTCCGCGATCGCCAGACTTGACCATGAGAGTAATTTCAGCAGACAAACTACCGTCAGGATTCGAGAATGATTCTTCATGGCTTGGGCGGAATGAAATCTTTCAACTACCGATTCTTACTATAAAGCAGAACTGGAAGTTTATCCCTTAATAAACTCCACATTATTTTCCATCTGTTCAATTGTTTTGACAGAAATTAATTCCAGAATTTGGCGTAATTGTTCCCCAATAGAGTAACGTTGTTGAGGGGCGAGTATTATTCCTTGATGAGATTTACCTTCAGTTAAATACTGAGTGTGTAAGCGGTAAAAATCGCCCCGATTGAAAGTGTATAACACCCTTCCTTGACCAGTAGCATAGTCTAATTGTTCTGAATCGGAGCGTCCCAACATTCCTGCTTCTGTAGCCGTTATTACATCGACTCCTCTAGCTCTTAAAGCCGCTACAAGGCTCTGATCCATCGAGTCTTCATCCAAATATAATGCCAGCATGACTATTTATTTAACTTAGATTGAAGCCACTCCCGTTCAAACTGTTTCACCTCAGCTTCTTCTTGCGCTAAATCAGTTTCAATTTCTTCGCTGTTGGCATGATAGTAAGTTAGAGCCGCATAAACTTTGGCTAAATCTAAATGGGGATGTCCCATCCGGTTTAAAATTTCTTCAGGAGTCAGCCCTAATTTATACCAAGAAGCAAGGCGGCGCACTGTCACTCCTGTCCCAGCAATTGTTGGTCTTCCTCCTCGAATTTTAGGAGAACTATCAATCAAAGTGCCAATTTCAATTGTCGTCGTATTCATGATCTAAATTATTAAGTATTTTAGCCTTTTTATTGTATCACAAATTTATTCAAATCGACCCAATTTGGCTCTTCGGTTTGTGTTATGCAATGGACGGGGGTTATAAGGGATGGAACCCTTATAGAGAAAGGCATTTAGCGATTTTTGTCAATTGTTTTTGCTCTAGAGCGAACTAATCAATTAAGTCTCTTGCCAGATAAGGAT
>NZ_JASJFF010000173.1:0-1564 GCF_030065435.1 Microcystis sp. M53603_WE2 | reverse complement strand
TTCAGGTACTTTTTCCCTGAAAATTAGGTAGTTGACCACCTGAAAATCGATAAAACCCCACACCCCACACCCCACACCCCACACCCTGCCCCCAGGAAAAACTTTTTCAGCAAGCCCTATCTAATTGTTCTCGAAAAAAGTGAAACGGGATTTTCCGCTTATTCACCCGATGTAGTAGGGTGTGTACCAACAGGGGCGACTTTAGAAGAAACAACGGAGCAAATGCGATCGGCTTTGGCTTTGCATTTGGCAGATGTTGAAAATTGTCCCCAACCGCGAGGAATTGATGCCTATCTAGAAGCTTTGCGAGATTCGGAAGGAGAAACATTTTTTCTGACTCATATTCCACTGGATCAAGTCTTAATTAGGGTCTGCTGAAAAAGTTTGTTGGTGGGGTTAGGAGCCGGTAGTCAGGAGTCGGTCGTCAGTACTATATGCTTGAGAAAATACAGCAAAAAATCGCCATCATTAAGGAGATTGAATTTGTTGATTGAGACTTGCTTTGAGAGAAATCGACATAAAGATAATATAGTAATCTCAAAAGCTCCTTTTTTAGAAGTTTTTCAAGAAATTAAGCAAATTATCTGTATATTTAATCACTTAATCAGAAGCATTTACCTTTGAAATAGCAGTTTTTAAATAGGAAACCACCTCATTAATTGCTACTTCTGACGCTTTTTTACTGGCTCTTTCGACTAATTCCACCTTACCCGATTTGAGAGATTTACCCGTGACAATGCGATAGGGAATCCCAATTAAATCCGCATCTTTGAACTTAACTCCCGCACGTTCATTCCGGTCATCTAAAAGGGTTTCAATGCCGGCTTGATTTAACTCATTGTATAAACTTTCGGCGGTTTTTACCTGCTCGGCATCGGCTAAATTAGGAATAACCACAATCGCTTGATAGGGGGCAATAGCTACGGGCCAAATAATACCATCTTTATCGTAGGATTGTTCTACGGCTGCCTGGGCTAAACGCGATACTCCAATCCCATAACAACCCATACAAATGGGGGTAGATTCTCCCGCTTCATTAGTATAAAAAGCATTCATAGCTTGAGAATATTTATAGCCCAATTGGAAGATATGACCGACTTCAATTCCTCTAGCACTTTGCAAGGTTTGATTAGGATCATGAATAGCTCGATCGCCTACCTGGGCTTTGCGTAGATCGACGATTAATTCCGGTAAGATAAAATCTTGACCCCAATTGGCTCCCACTACATGAAACCCCGTTTCATTAGCACCGGTGATAAAGTTTTCTAAGTCTGTCACCGTGTTGTCTGCTATGCGTAAAAACTTAGGAGCTATATCGCTGGCTTTTTTGAGCAAATTATCTTCTAAGTCGGGAGCAATATAACCCAAAGGTAAAGGTTTAGTTGCCCATTTCTGTTGAGCGGCAGCATCGGGTATTTTTAAAGCCAAAATTGTTTTAGCATTGTAACGGCCCGCCTGTCTAACTAATTCATTTTGTAGTTTAACTTCATTAACCTCTTGATCGCCCCGAATGCTCACCAAAACTAAAACAGTGATGCCGCTATCATAAACCACTTCGTAGAGA
>NZ_JASJFF010000398.1:0-1684 GCF_030065435.1 Microcystis sp. M53603_WE2 | reverse complement strand
GTAAGACTTTTAGACCTTTTGTCAATCAAAAAGCACTGGATCTGGGAGTGATCGGGGGGAAATTTAGGCACTTTTTCCCTGAAAATTAGGTAATTGGCCACCTCAAAACTGGTAAAACCCCACACCCCACACCCTGCCCCCAGGAAAAACTTTTTGCCACAAACCCTACTTGGTGTTGTTTTTGGCCCGTTCGATCTTGCCTGCGATCGCATCCAGCCTTGCTTTGATTCTGGTCATCCACTGGTTAAACTCGGCCGACTGCCGGTCGATATCTTCCTTCCGTAGCCTTATCTCTTCGGTTGTTTTTTCGTGGGCTTCTAACCGGATATTTAATTCTGCAATCATCATTGCCTCAAGTATCTATTGGTTTGTTTATTTGTTAGGGAGGAGGCATCTCATTTGTGCAAGTGAGTAATTATACTTGTCGATGAAACTTGCTTCTAGCAAGGCTTTCAAAATAGCTTGACATAAAACTTAATTTAGGAGTTACAAAGGTGAGATGCTCCCGATCGCTTTTAACATATTGCAAAGATAATCGCTGTAACCAACTCTCTTTTAGTCCATCTTCAATATCATATACAGACAGCGTATTACCGGGATTTTGTAAAAGAGAAATTATTCCTTTGGTCACACCGATGAGATTAGTTGTGAATAGCATATAAACTCTCCTAAGTCAGAAAAAAGAGTTAGAATAATCGAAAAAACTGATAACCAATAACTGAGAAAAACTACTCCTTATAAGGATCGTACTGAGTCAAGATCCGTTCTAACTTTACTTCGTCAATGCGATTAATTAAGCGTTTAGATTCTTCGACATCGCGGACAGTTTTTGATAGATTAATGGTGGAACCGACGCTAAATAGTAAACCCATGCCTAAATAACCTTTAATCCACGGATCTACCGGCAGATAAATAACTCCTAAAGAAGTGGCAGAAATAGAGACAATAAAAGATAACCAAGTTTGAAAAATCCACGCTTGAGTATGACTGGGAGCAGTACCGTATTTTTTATCGTTCATAATCGTCTCCTAAATGTTTCTGCACCCATTCTGTCGGTTCTAGAGGTGCAACAACAATGAGCGCTATCTAGTAGGGGGAGGGTTGAGAACTGGGGTGAATTGGGGTGAAGTGGGGTGAAGTATCAAGTATAATCATTGTCAGAATCTAGGACCAAAAAGATGGAGATTAAACATCTGAAAATTTGGTATTCTTGGGAAAAACAAGAACAAATGATCGAGCACTTGGTGGGGAGAGTGGGATTAACCCGGGTGCGTGCCACTTGTTTTCTGCGTCTTTGGATTTATGCGATTGCCAAGGAAGGACAGGTAAAACCCCCTTTATCCCAGTTAATTTTTCCCACCACTGCCATTATCTGTACCCATCGACAAGCATCCGATCTATTTTATCAGGATCAAGACCAGGGCAGCGATCGCTCTGCCGGTATGATGTTAGATAAATTAGCAGCCCTTGGTTTAATCGAAAAAATTTTTGACGGCAACACAACCAGAATTAAAATCAAGCCAATTACGGGGATTTTAGAGCCTGATAGCTCGGAATCATCTGTAGAATTGCAATTAGATCAATTTAATCCCCGTTGTGATGCGATTCCTGTGGCTAACTTGCTGACACGCAATTATAACTGGATGAATCGCAATGCTGAGGCAATTCCCCATCGCATTTCCCG
>NZ_JASJFF010000873.1:0-1878 GCF_030065435.1 Microcystis sp. M53603_WE2 | reverse complement strand
TTGGCGATTTTTGTCAATTATTTTTGATCTAGAGCGAACTAATCAATTAAGTCTCTTGCCAGATAAGGATTTAGTCGATTTATGCCCCCCTATCGAACCATACTAAGTAACGAAGAACCTTCTTTCCGTTGATTATCGAGATTTTAATACCTATCGTTGGAAAAATACGGAGCCATTTCAAATAAAACTGGCTGAAATAAGTTATCAAGAATGGTTAAAAAATCAAGGAGAATAACAAAATGAGCGACTTTGAAAAAAGTAATAGTAATATTTTCGCTGATCTTGGCGATCCAGAAGCCGAACAAACTTTAGTCCGCGCTCAAATTCTATCTGGGATTATTGATATTGTCAATGAACGGAACTTCACGGAAACTGAAACAGCAGAAATTTTAGGAATATCAACACTAGAAGCATCTCAATTAATCAAGGGAAAACTTAGTCAATTTTCTCTGGAAGATTTGTTTCATATTCTCAACGCTCTTGATCAAGATGTTGAAATAATTCTTAAGCCGAAAGTTGATGCCCAGGTCGCTAAAATTCGGGTGTTAATAGAACTATAAACATTAATATGAAGGAAGGATAAACTATGAAAGAACAATAGGATTTTAGCACCGGAAAACGAGGCGCAATCAATGATTTTAGCCGACAATTGCGTAAGGGTGGAGTGAGTTATACCAGTCTACAAGACCTACTAGCAGCAGGGAAATGGAAAGAAGCAGATGATGAAACAACTAGGGCGATGCTTCAAGCTGCTGAGAGGGGAGAGAACGGGCGGTTCAGAGTACTGGATATTAGAAACTTTTCCTGTGAAGATTTACGCATCATTGACCAGCTTTGGTTGTCAGCTAGTAAGGGTAAATTCGGCTTCAGTGTTCAGAGAGAAATCTATGAGAGTCTCGGTGGCACGAGCGAGTATAATGAGGTAGTGTGGAATAAGTTCGGCGATCGCCTCGGCTGGAGAAAAGGAGGACAATGGGTGTACTGGCGGGAATTGCGGAAATGGGGGGAAGACGAAACCCTTGATTTTCAAGTTCCGCCTCGGCCTGGGGAACCCCGTAATGTGTACCTGCCGGCGGCATCTAATATTGAAGTTCCGCCTAGGGAACCCCCTAATGCGCACCTGCCGGCGGCATTATTTGAGATTACAAATACATTGGAGGGAAAGTGGAAGGGAGGCATGGAATCCTTCTCTCGTTTAAAAGCTTGTAACCTGTAGAATATAACAATCTCAGGTCTTTTGTCAAGTCTAATTTTAGGAGTTTTGCTCATGTAAACATCAGCTTTTCACAGAACTCGATTTTTATCTTAAAATTGATACAATCAACCATAAAGAGATAATGACAATGATAAACCTAGAAACAATTCAAGAAGATATTGCGTCCCTTCCCCTCGACGCACAACAGACTATTCTTGAACTTGTAGATATTCTCAAAAAACGATATTCTCCCAACCCACAGGAAATGAAAGATCAGCGAACAGAAGATTGGTCTGACTTTATCGGTTGTATAGAGGCTGAACCAGACCTTTCGCAAAACTATAAAACCTATTTAACAAGTGAACTTAAGCAAAAATATGATCATTGTTGATACTGGTTTCTGGCTGGCCCTTGCTAATAAAAACGACTCACTTCACCCATTAGCAAAAAAACAATTCCAAAAATTAATCAATCAACAATTTATTACAACCTGGTGCGTTGTTACTGAAACTTGCTACTTACTACAAAAACGAGTAGGAATAGGCAACATCTCAAAAACCGCTGAGAGGTAAGATGAAAGCCACGACAGCATCTCTGGCCTCTCAGCCTATCGCCTGTGGCTGTTAGGTAGTGTCTAGCTAGTGACCAACTTCCAGGCTGAGACTGTTCTGGGGAGCCGCCCG
>NZ_JASJFF010000780.1:0-2738 GCF_030065435.1 Microcystis sp. M53603_WE2 | reverse complement strand
CAACCCTTATCCTGACTTGATTTCAGTTTTTTCTTTGTCAGTAAGGGTGTCAACAAGGAATATTACAAATTGTTAACCGAGTCTTGAAAGCCTTGTGCTACAAAGGTTTGAAATGTTAAGAAAGATGTGACTAATGGACAGCTTAATAAGGGTGGTGCCGATCCCCCCTTAGTCCCCCCTTGATCTCCCCTTAATAAGGGGGGCATCTGATAATTTTTAACGCCTAACTACTTAAATCCCCTGAGTATAGGCTACATATCAGGAGAGGCAAAGGGCAAAACCGAGAATAAATAATCAGTTTTTAATAACCGGATTTAGGATTAGAGTGATTTACCAGGTAAAACCAGATCACCAGTTAGATGGCGATAATCCTGTTTTATCCCTGAAATTCCGTCAAAACCCCATAGATAGCCCAGATAGCCATGGCGCGTAAATAATGACAAGCACGAAAAGTTCCCACCGATGTTATTGCTTCCGGGGTGCGAAATTGTAAGCCATTTTCATAGACTTGTTTCACCACCGCTTCTGTAATTTGCCATCCTTGCTTTTCCATTCCCATTTGTAGTAAAAAAGCCACCAACCCAAAATTAATTCCTACCCAAACTTCCAAGGGATGAGTTGCCTCGGGATTTTCGGGAGTACCATCGGGTTTTAACCCATTGGCCGCCCCAAATTTTCCCCCATGAAACTTGAGAAAACAGGCCTGATAAATCTTACTTAAAGCTGATTGCGTGTATTGATTTTCTACCACATCTGGTAAACTCAATAAACGAGCATAAAATTGACCGCATAATTGGTCAGTCATCACCACATCGGAACCACTGCCACTATCTAAATTATAATATTCTCCATTCCAGAGAGTCTGATGATAAATAGCGCGAGATTGCTGTAACCAACTGGTAAAAATTGCCGTATCTTCTCCAATGATTTCGCCAATTTTAATCGTTGCTTCTAGGGCCGCTATCCACAAACCACCGCAATAGGCACTAATTCCCTGTAAACGCCAATCATCAAAGGTTTGGTCTGGTGCGCCAGAATTTTCGGGAATCCCATCATTATCAAGGTCAAAAGTTTTTAAATATTGCAAAGTCAGGACAATTGACGGCCAACATTCCCGCAGAAAATCCTCATCTTTAGCCCCCGTTAATAAATAATCCCGATAGACTAATAAAACAAAATCACTGCCTAAATCTTTCCAGAGATTACAATCTTGATAACTGGTGTAATTGCTCTTTTGCCAAGGGTGTTCATTGGGTGCGCCTAAATCGTGGGGAGTGGCATTTTTGGCCTTACGAATGGCACTAGCTTGGTTATATCCAATAATCCGAGGAGTATCGTCACTGCTGGGAATTGCCCTCGAAAAAGCTTCCATGACGGCCTTTTCTAAGCGCGGCCATAACATCAATAACCCAAAGGAACCATAGAGACGCACATCCAGACTTTCATACCAACGATAATCAATACATTCTAAGACCCCAAATTGACCGATAGGATCCTGTTCCGTGGCTGCCGTCCAGAGAGTGCCGCCGTCAGTTAGGAGGTATAATTCGTTAAATAAAGCCATTTTAAACCAATCGGCCAGATCGCTGCGTTCTAGGATCGGTTTTTGCCAGTTAATAATATTTTCTCGCCATGTATCGCCGTGTTTTAAAGCCGTGCGTACCATCGCCCAAGCATTTTGACCATTGCGACCGAAAAAGTCCGTATAACGACGATAATAGTTAATTCCTTGGGCAAATTCGGTGACTGGTAAATCCCAAGCTAAAATAAAAGGAATTTTGCGAGTTTTCCCCGGACGAATGGTAAAACGAATCGCCATGGCCGTGGCCGTTTGTTCCCCTTTTTCGGCGGGGGTTTCGTCCTCAATATCCGGTAAAGAGCCATTCATGGCGAAATAGTCCCAAACTTCGCCACCATCGCCCGCAGGGTTCCATTTACCCAGATAGAATACCTCTAGACTCGGATTAGTAATACTGGCAATCGCCATCTGTCCATCCCCTTCCCCGGGGTTTTCGTAATCCCGACGCATCAGACAGCCAACGCGGAAATTATCGACAATCCATTGATTATAATTACCCTCACTTTCCCCCCATTTTGATTGATATTCATAGACGGGACTACCATCATCTCTCACTTTAACCACTGGGGATTTAATCGCGTTAGTAAACCAACCGATTGTATTTTGCCAAGTCAGCATAATACTAATAGTAATCGGTTTATCGGTGGGATTATGAGCCGTCCATTCAAATAGGGCTATAGGATAACTACTTTCTTGATAATTATGCGCCCAAACCGGTGAGAATTGTTCGCAAATTAATTGAGTCTGAAAAACATCTTTGTACTCGTACCAACTGCGGGGATAAAGGGCAGAATATGTTCCCTTTTCGGCTGGATACCACGACCAGCGCGATAAAGTTCCATCCTTGGGGCTTTCCGTCGCCATAGCGTAGGCTTGGGCGCTTCCGTCTTCTGTTTGTTCAAAAATGCTAAATTGACAGGCCGCAAGGCTATTAAAACTGTGTTCACCACCGTCCAGATGCCAGAGATTAAAGTCACCTTTGGGGGAACGTCCGATGCAACCGGCCCCAAATCCCCCCAGAGGCATCCCATGCCAAGGACCATCATCTAAATTGCTGGCATAGCGGACGCTGTAGGGTTTTTCCCAACCTTTGCCTAGAGGACGTTTCCAAGCAGCGGCGGGAATTTCTGGAAGGGAGACGAGATTAAGCATAGATGTT
>NZ_JASJFF010001012.1:0-2477 GCF_030065435.1 Microcystis sp. M53603_WE2 | reverse complement strand
CTGGTGATAATTAAATTAAAAATGGATTTTAGGTTCGATCCCCCCTGCCTCCCTTGATAAGGTAGGGTTGATTCATGAATCAACCCTACCCTTGATAAGGGGGGTGTCTGATAATTTTTAACGCCTACCTACTTAAGTTATTGGTTAAAATCCCCCCGCCTTATCTCTGCAATTGTGAGAAAAAGCTATAATTAATCAATCCTAAAATACCGGGAAAAAGTCATGACAGCCCTAGACATGATCCCAGATGTCACCTATCCCCCCACAGATTTATGGAGTGATGAACCACCCTTGGCAAGTGATCTACACCTGCAACAGATCATCATTCTCCTTAGTTGTCTAGAATTATTATGGCGCGAGAGGAGTGATTACTACGCTTCGGGAAATCTAACCATCTACTACAACGCGGAACAACTAAAAAAACGTGATTTCTGTGGTCCTGATTTTTTTGTGGTTTTAGATACCGAAAAGCGTCCCCGCAAAAGTTGGGTAGTTTGGGGAGAACAGGGTAAATATCCCGATGTAATTGTCGAGATTCTCTCCGATTCTACGGCTAATATTGACCGCAAGAACAAGAAAACTCTCTATCAAAATACCTTTCGCACTCCTAATTATTTTTGGTTCGATCCTAATACGTTAGAATTGCAAGGATTTAGACTAATTGAGGGACAATATCAAGCCATTTCTCCCAATGAACAGGGTTATCTCTGGAGTGAACAGTTAGGATTATATTTAGGCATATTTGACCGTAAACTGCGTTATTTTACCGCCGATGGTCAATTAGTCCCCACTCCTCAAGAAGCCGAATTACAGCAACGACAGGCAAAAGAACAGGCTCTTTTAGAAAAAGAACAGGCTCTTTTAGAAAAAGAAAGGGAACGACAAGCTAAGGAAAAATTGTCCCAAAAATTGCGAGAATTAGGCATCGATCCCGATACAATTTAACTGAAGTGGCAAAAGTCCTAAGTAGTCAGATGTTAAAATCAGACACCCCCTTATTAAGGGTAGGGTTGATTCATGAATCAACCCTACGATGAATCAACCCTACGATGAATCAACCCTACGATGAATCAACCCTAGGGATCAAGGGGGGATTTATAACCAGCTACTTAGAGAAAGTAAACCTAAATGAGAAGTCGTGGGAAAACTTATGAGTGATATTGAACTTCGGCAGTCAGTTTATGACCTTCTTTCATCCCTGAGAGGATTGGATGCGCTCAAAAAATTATTCTGGTCTGAGTTAAATTACGAGCGAGAAAATCAAACCCTGTCCCGACGCAATTGGCCAGATAAAGCAGTAGAAGCATTAGCAGAAGATCCAATCCTATTAGCTTCTGGGGGGGAAGATTTTCAGGTTATTTATGCTCGTCTCAACTCTAAGCAACTGCTGCTCAATTTAGAGCGTCTTGTCGTCACTCAACTGCTAAAAAACCATCCCTACACTCTCTTTGTTTTCTCTGATTTCCACCAAGAACGGTGGCATTTTCTCAATGTTAAATATGATGTAAAACAAGAAAAAAGGCAAGTCTTGCGGCGAATTACAGTGGGTCCGGGGGAACAGTTACGAACCGCCACAGAACGCCTAAGTTTACTGGATTTAGACAATATTAGTTTCGAGTCTCCTTTAGCGATTCAGGAATGTCATGATGAAGCTTTTGATGTTGAGAAAGTTACTAAGAAATTTTTTGAACAGTATCGCTCGGTCTTTGAAAAAGTTGAGCAATTAATTACTAAAACTATCCCTAATGCTGACCAGAGAAGACTATTTACTCAGAAGCTATTTAATCGCCTGATGTTTATTGTTTTTATCCAGAAAAAGGGTTGGCTGAAGTTTAACGAACAAACAGACTATCTAGAAACATTATGGCAGGATTATCAGAATGATAACAGCACCTCGCACAAAAACTTTTATCATAATCGCTTGACTCATCTGTTTTTTACGGGACTGAATAATCCCCAACAAACGGATATTATTGGTATCAATAACGGTGGTTTTCTTCGGCAAATAATCGGCACAGTTCCCTATCTTAATGGGGGATTATTTGAACAGGATGAAGATGACCGCAATCCTAATATAATAGTACCCGATCAGGCGATCGATGTTATCTTACATAAACTTTTTAGTAATTTTAATTTCACGGTGACTGAGAGTACACCCCTTGATGTGGAGGTAGCAGTGGACCCAGAAATGTTGGGAAAAGTGTTTGAGGAATTAGTCACGGGAAGACATAAATCAGGTAGTTATTACACACCTAAACCGATAGTTTCTTTTATGTGTCGGGAGGCTTTGAAGGGATATTTAAGCAGTAAATTAACTTCTGAAAACAAAGAAGCGATTGGGAGCATCTCACCTTTGCAATAAGTAGAAATGCTTAATGAGATCAATAAAAAAGTTAAAAAAGGCAACCATTTAGATAAGCACAGCGATGACGAAGGACTTGCGGTACATTACAAGATTGCCAACTTGCACCAGTAAT
>NZ_JASJFF010001303.1:0-1365 GCF_030065435.1 Microcystis sp. M53603_WE2 | reverse complement strand
TGGTCAGATCACGGTTTTAGATGATATCTGGCAAATGCACGATTATCTAAGCGCCCGACGACATCAGATTGATGGTAAATATGACTATCGCTATACTTCCCTAATTTTTGTCTTTGCTCAACTATTAAAGGAAGGATGGTTGAAGCTAGAGGATCTCAACGGTTTGGAAAAAGATAAACTAGCGAAAATCGCTGCTCTCTCGCGAATGTAAATTAGTGATTAGCATTAAGCTATCAGCTTTCTGCCCCTAGTTGGGTGACTAAAAAATTCATCTCTAGATAATCCACACCGTCTTAAGTTTTTCCTAAGCGGCAACCAATTCCGCTAGAATGAGTCAATCATCCCGATCGCTTTTCGCTTGTTTTGCACCTTTGGTTTATGTTCAAAAATCTTTTACTTCCCCTAGGAATATCTATCTTTCTCGGTGTTTGTCAGTCTTTGTCAGCCGCCGAATCAGCTATCATCAAATACTACATCTTCCAAGGGTCTGTATCGGTATCAGAATTAAAGCAATTGAGCGAAACAGGCGAATTAGCTCCCGCTTTAGCGTCACAATTAAAGATGGCTAACCAAAAACCCGAAGAATTCCGTAAAATCCTTAATCGTCGGGTAGCGGTGGATGCCGTCTTTCTTTCCAAATTTCTTAATAGTTTTTTTGGCGAAAGTTTGCTAGATTACGCCGCCGAAATTGTCCACACCCCCAATCGGGCTGCTAGTCGGCAAGCTTTACGGGGTTCCCTAGTCACTTCTGCCATTAATGATAATGAGATTCAAATCATCGAAGTCCTCGACAATTATCCCACCAGCGAGGTTCATGTGGATGGCAATCGTCTGCTGGATTTAATCAACCAAATTGAGTCAGTATTGAAAAAAATGCCCCGTTTACCTTTCTGATCCCAAATCCGCCTTCAGGTTTTCTTGAATTGCGCTGTAAATTGAATAAATTAGGATAATCTGGTAGGAATAATGACCACTTCTTTGTCTCAAAGGAAAACAGTTAGCGGCAAACCTTTTTTAAAGTGGGCGGGAGGCAAAACTCAACTGGTTCCCAATATTATATCTTTAATTAATTCCCATATTTCTCAGGATTGTCAGTTTAACTACATTGAACCTTTTGTCGGAGGTGGGGCAGTTTTATTCTCAGTCTTAAATAATTTTTCTCCTGTCCAAAAAGTTATTATTAATGACATCAATCCTGATTTAATCATGGCTTATAATGTTATTAAAGATAATGTCAAAGAATTAATAGTCAAGCTTAAACAAATCCAGCAGGATTTTTATGAACTTAAAAATCTAGAGGAACAACAAAAGTTTTTTTTAGATAAAAGAATAGAATTTAATTCTCGCAGCTGCGATGACTGTCTA
>NZ_JASJFF010000009.1:0-9757 GCF_030065435.1 Microcystis sp. M53603_WE2 | reverse complement strand
TAGGGCTTGCTGAATAATGGTAAAACCCTTTTAAAATAAGGCTTTTGACCTGTTAAAATCCGATGTTAGTGCAAGAATATAGGATTAAGACCTTCAAAAACCTGGCATTATCTTTCTTTTAGTACATAAACTGGTACAAAAAAAGAGGGCAACAAAGCCTGAAACGACCGGCTACTGACTCCTGACTCCTGACTCCTGACTCCTAACCCCACCAACAAACTTTTTCAGCAAGTCCTAAATAATACGAATATTTCAAGGATTGACACAATAGGCTGACAATGGCACTGTGATTGTTATTTAAGATTCTTCAATGCTAGATAAAAAATCGTCTTACCATCTCCCAACTCTTTCCTTCGCCCTCGCAACGATAGCCATCGGAATCCTCTCCGAAGTAGAGGCATCTCTAACCATTACCGGATCCTCGGTGACAGCCTCAACCCCGGTCAAGTCTTTTCCGACTAACCCGCCCCAAGTGCCACTTATTTTAGCTCAAACTCCTTCCATTGTTGGCAGATGGCAATCACGGACTAATCACAGAGCTCCCGGATCTGGCAATTATCAAATTATAATAACGGCTATATTTCATTCGGATGGCAGTTATGAATTTAAAGCCTTTGATACATCAGACCCTCGTCTTAGTGTATTGCTGAACGGACAATGGAAACGTAGCAATAATACGATAATTGCTACTGGTAGTCCTCTCACTTCTAATAAGGTGTATCAACATAATTTCCGTATAGTTAATGCGAACACACTTATAGATAGCTATGGGAAGACTTTCCTTCGGCTACCCTAATAGCTTCTGTTGCTGATCGCGCTAAACTGAAGGGTATCGATCGCTAAATCAGTAGGCTATAAATCAGATGGTAGATAAAATCACTGCCAAAGAGATATTGGAACGTTTACGAACCCTGAAACCCGAACTGGAGGAACGATACGCGATCAATCGAATCGGCATTTTCGGCTCGGTAGCCAGAGAGGAAACCCGACCGACGAGCGATATAGATATAGTGGTATGTATGCCCCCCGATCTGCTTAAAAGAGTCAGACTGAAAGCCGAACTAGAGAACCTATTCGGACGGGAAGTGGACGTGATCCGCTATCGGGATTCTCTGAATCCTTACCTCAAGGCACGGATCGATCAAGAGGCTATCTATGTGTGATCGATCGCTTCTATTCGAGTTATTACTAGAGCTTGAAGAGGCGATCCGCCGGATCGAGCGGCGATTTACCCGGATTCAAAAAGCCGATGATTTCATCGCCGATGATGATGGACTCGATCGATTGGATGGCATCAGTATGATGTTGATCGCAATTAGTGAAAATATTAGAAGACTCGATCGGCTAATGGCAGAGAGTTTAGCGAATCGCTATCCGGAAATTCCTTGGTCGGAGATTAAGGGAATCAGAAATATTCTCGCCCACGATTATTTTGACATCGATCCAGAGGAAATTTATCGGATTTGTAGGGAGGATCTGGCGATTTTGAAGCGGGTACTCGGGAAAATACGTCACGACCTCTTGTAATTATCGAAATTTCCCAATCAAACTGCTCCGCTCGGTCTTCACCCCGACATTTTTGATCAGGTTAAAAATCGCTTGCAGGGTTTACGGTGATGGAAGAAAAAGAAACAGGACTAAATGAACGGGAACTAGAGGAAATTCTGGAAATGGCACGGGATGCGGCGGAAAAAGCCCGATCGATGTGCGAGGTAATTACAGAAAATTCAAAAAAATGGCGAGAAAGAGCGAAACAATCGCCGCAAGTGAGATCGGGTGGCTGAAGTAACCGAACCGATATTTATGGGGAATAGTCGGGGGTTCGATCGATACGATAAACTAAACGATATCCACTCCAGAAAACCGCGATGGTTCAAGCGACCGAATATCTCTATATCGTTCGAGACGACGAGATTTTACGCGGGGAACCAATTATCAAAGGAACGCATACACCTGTCCGCGCCATCGTCGAAACTTGGCGTCTGGGAGTCGCTCCCGAAGAAATCCCCCTAGGAATGCCCCATCTGACGTTAAGTCAGGTCTTCAGTGCGTTGACCTATTACAGCGACCATCTAGAGGAAATTAACGCTTATATCGAGCATAACCGCATTCCCGACGACTTAATCGATCCGCTGCTAAAAAATTCGTGAATAATCTCTTCGGCATAAAGGAACCCTTGTCACATCGAAACATTTCCTTAAGATATAAGACCGAAGGTCCAGTCTGGATACAGAATTGATATACCTAGAATCGCTACTCTGGCTCACCCTCTAGGCCATTCCCTTCCAGACTGCTAGGCTATCAGACAAAATGAATAACAATCAAACTCCACGGAAACAAGGACTATACGATCCCCGATTTGAACATGATGCTTGTGGTGTCGGTTTTATCGTTCATAAAACGGGTAAAAAGTCCCACGATATTGTTGAACAGGCCTTAACAATTCTACTAAACCTCGATCACCGTGGCGCGTGCGGTGCGGAAAAAAATACCGGAGATGGGGCGGGTATTTTGTGCCAAATCCCTGACCTATTTTTCCGGAAAGTGACCAGCAATCTAGGTTTTACCTTACCGGCAGCGGGACAATACGGGGTAGGAATGCTCTACACGGCCCCCGATGCCGAAATTCGCGGGAAAGGTCGGCAGGAATTCGAGAAAATCGCCGCCGAAGAGGGGTTAAAAGTTCTCGGTTGGCGTGATGTTCCCACGGATAACTCCAGTTTAGGCAATTCGGCCAAATCTACCGAACCCTTTATCGAACAGGTTTTCATCGAACGCGATGCCAATTTAAGCGATGATCTGGCCTTTGAACGCAAATTATACGTTATTCGCAAACGTTCCCACCTCAGTCGTCAATCCTTTAATCGTTACTGGTATCCTTGCAGTATTTCTAGTCGTACCATTGTCTATAAAGGGCAATTAATGCCGGTACAGGTGGGTGACTATTTCCCCGATTTACACGACCCCGACTTTCAAAGCGCTTTAGGATTAGTCCATTCCCGTTTTAGTACCAATACCTTCCCCAGTTGGGAACGCGCCCACCCTTACCGTTATATTGCCCACAATGGCGAAATTAATACCCTGCGAGGTAATATTAACTGGATGCACGCCCGTCAGTCGATGTTTGCCTCACCCTTATTCGGGGAAGACATCAAAAAAATCCAGCCGGTTATTAATATCGAGGGTAGTGACTCCTTAATTTTTGATAATGCCCTAGAATTAATGGTTTTATCGGGGCGTTCTCTCCCTCACGCTGTCATGATGATGATTCCTGAACCCTGGGCGGCCCACGAATCGATGAGTGATGAGAAAAAAGCTTTTTATGAATACCATTCCTGTTTGATGGAACCCTGGGATGGTCCGGCCTCGATCGCTTTTACCGATGGTACGATGATGGGAGCAGTGTTAGACCGCAATGGTTTACGTCCTTCCCGTTACTATGTCACCAAAGATGACCTAGTAATTATGGCATCGGAAGCGGGAGTTTTACCCATTGAACCGGAACGCGTCGCTTTTAAAGGTCGTCTGCAACCCGGCCGGATGTTCCTTGTGGATATGAAAGAAGGTCGTATCGTGGCCGATGAGGAGATAAAAGAAGCTATTGCCAAAGATCATCCCTATCGCCAGTGGTTAAACGAAAATTTAGTCAATTTAGACGATTTACCAGCCGTTGAAACTGCGCCACCAGAAACTGCTGTTTCCCTAATTCAACAGCAAACCGCTTTCGGTTACACTTTTGAAGAATTACGTCTTTTATTAGCCCCCATGGGCCGGGATGGAGTGGAAGCAGTGGGTTCCATGGGTTCCGATACACCCCTAGCCGTCTTGTCCGATCGGCCAAAACTGCTTTATGATTACTTTCAGCAGTTATTCGCCCAAGTCACTAACCCCCCGATTGACTCGATTCGCGAAGAAATTATCACCTCTCCCATCACCACTATCGGCGCGGAGAGAAATCTCTTGGATCCGCAGCCCGAAAGCTGTCACCTGATTAAACTTAACTCTCCCATCCTCACTAACGCCCAATTAGCGCGTTTACAGGGCAATAGCGAATTTAAAACCGTGACTATTCCCATTCTCTTCGATCCCACTTCGGGAGTCGAGGGGATGCGTAGCACAATTGAGGCAATTTGTCAAGAGGTGGACGAGGCAATTTTAGCGGGCGCAAGCATTATTATTTTAAGCGATCGAGGTATCGATAAAAATCACGCCCCGATTCCCTCACTGCTGGCGGTTGCCGGTTTACACCATCACCTCATCCGGCAGGGAACCCGCACCAGAGTCGGCCTTGTCCTGGAATCCGGCGAACCCCGGGAAGTGCATCACTACGCCCTTTTACTCGGTTATGGTTGCGGTGCGATTAATCCCTATCTAGCCTTTGCCACCCTCGGCAGTATGATCGAGGAAGGTTTATTGGTAGGAGTTGACCACCAGACCGCCTGTAAAAACTACATAAAAGCCGCCACCAAGGGCGTAATTAAAGTGGCCTCTAAAATTGGCATTTCCACCCTGCAAAGCTACCGTGGGGCGCAAATATTCGAGGCTATTGGCTTAAATCGATCGGTAGTCGATCGCTATTTTACTTGGACAGCTTCCCGCATTGAAGGGGCCGATTTAGAAATTATTGCCCGGGAATCCCTACTCAGACACGGCCACGCTTTCCCCGACCGGGATGTTAATGTGCATACCCTCGATATTGGCGGTGAATATCAATGGCGTAAGGACGGGGAAGCCCATCTTTTTAGCCCAGAAACCATTCATACCCTGCAACAAGCGGTAAAATTGGGCAAATACGACCTCTTTAAGAAATATTCCCAACTGGTCAACCAACAGAATCAAAAATTCTTCACCCTGCGGGGACTATTAACCTTTAAAAACCGGGAAAGTATCCCCATCGAAGAAGTGGAACCGATTGAAGCGATTATGAAACGCTTTAAAACCGGGGCCATGAGTTACGGTTCCATTTCCAAAGAGGCCCACGAATCCCTCGCTATTGCCATGAATCGTATCGGTGGCAAGTCGAACACCGGGGAAGGGGGCGAAGATTCCGAGCGCTACACTTGGACAAATGAACGGGGAGACTCGAAAAATAGTGCCATTAAACAGGTAGCTTCCGGCCGTTTTGGTGTCACCAGTCTTTACCTCTCCCAAGCGCGAGAATTGCAGATAAAGATGGCCCAGGGGGCAAAACCGGGCGAAGGCGGTCAATTACCGGGTAAAAAAGTCTATCCTTGGATTGCCAAAGTCCGTCACTCCACCCCCGGAGTCGGTTTAATCTCTCCCCCACCCCACCACGATATCTACTCCATTGAAGACCTCGCGGAGTTGATTCATGACCTAAAAAATGCCAATCGCGCGGCCAGAGTGAGCGTAAAACTGGTTTCTGAGGTGGGAGTTGGCACAATCGCCGCCGGAGTCGCTAAAGCTCACGCCGACGTGGTTTTAATCTCTGGTTTCGATGGTGGGACCGGTGCCTCACCCCAAACCTCGATTAAACACGCGGGTTTACCCTGGGAGTTGGGACTAGCAGAAACCCATCAAACATTGGTGTTAAATAATCTTCGCAGTCGCATTGCGGTGGAAACCGATGGCCAGATGAAAACCGGGCGCGATGTGGTGGTGGCAACCCTATTGGGGGCCGAAGAATTCGGTTTTTCCACCGCGCCACTGGTAACGTTGGGCTGTATTATGATGCGGGTTTGTCATCTTAATACCTGTCCGGCGGGGGTAGCGACCCAGGATCCGTTATTACGGAAGAATTTCATCGGAGATCCCGAATATACGGTGAATTTCATGAAATTTATCGCCCAGGAAGTGCGGGAAATTATGGCCGAATTGGGATTCCGCACCTTAAATGAAATGGTGGGGCGAACTGATGTATTAGAGCCGAAACAGGCGGTAGAACATTGGAAAGCGAAAGGAATTGACCTAACTCCGATTCTCTATCAACCGGAGGTAGCTCCAGAGGTAGGACGCTATTGCCAGATTCCCCAGGACCACGGTTTAGATAAGTCCTTGGATATAACCGTTTTACTGGATTTATGCAAGGATGCCATTGAAAAAGGCGAAAAAGTCAAGGCGACACTACCGATTAAAAATATTAACCGCGTGGTGGGGACGATTTTAGGCAACGAAATCACTAAACGTCACTGGGAGGGTTTACCCGAAGATACCGTACATCTCCATTTTCAGGGCAGCGCGGGGCAAAGTTTCGGTGCTTTTGTTCCCAAAGGGGTGACACTGGAGTTAGAAGGGGATGCCAATGATTATGTGGGTAAGGGTTTAAGCGGTGGCAAAATCATCGTTTATCCGCCCAAAGGTTCCACTTTTGTGGCCGAGGATAATATTATCATCGGTAATGTGGCTTTATACGGCGCGACCAGTGGTGAGGTGTATATTTCTGGGGTTGCTGGGGAACGTTTTGGGGTGCGTAACTCTGGGGTGACTACGGTGGTTGAGTCCGTTGGCGACCACGCTTGCGAGTATATGACGGGGGGTAAAGTCGTTGTTTTAGGGCCCACCGGTCGCAATTTCGCCGCCGGAATGAGTGGTGGTGTCGCCTACGTCCTCGATGAGTCGGGGGATTTCGCCACTCGTTGCAATACCCAAATGGTAGCTTTAGAGGCGCTAGAAGGGGAAGAAATCAACGATTTACGCGAGTTAATTCAACGCCATGCTGATTACACCCAAAGTCAAAAAGCAGCCCTGGTTTTAGCAAATTGGTCGGAAATGTTGCCCCAGTTTGTTAAAGTAATGCCCAAGGATTATAAGCGGATGTTGCAGTGTATTAAAGAGGCGTTAGATTCCGGTTTAACCGGCGATTCTGCTCTCGATGCGGCTTTTGAAGCCAACGCCCGCGATGTGGCAAGGATTGGCGGTAGTTAGAGGTTAAGGGGGCTGAATAAGCCCCCTTTTTTTCAATAGACAAGTTAAAATAGAGGGTAGATGTTGTTTATAGACCTAACTCCTGTCATTCCAATGGACACACAAAACAATTTTCTCACCTTTGAAATTTTTGCATTTGACACTTCTAATCAATCTCATATCAAAACTCCTGATAATTTAGTCTATCTTCTCGCCTCGAATAATTCATTTTGGAATGGAACACCACAAATAGATTGTAACAGTCGCCAAATCAAGGATAATTTTATAGAAATTACAGTAAATCCAATTAAATTTGATCAAGACAGCAAAGATAAATGTATTACAGGTTTTTCAATTGTTGTAAAGGGAGAATATGGTTGTTTAGAACCTCAACGTATTCCAATTTTAAAATTTTTCAAAGACCAAAAATTAGAAAAACTGGATATAGTAAAAGACGAAATTTCTGAACAGATTGCTAATCAAATTTATCCTTGTATTAATCGTGTGGAACGCCGTTTAAGAGACTACATAACGAAATTCATGACAACCAAGATAGGAGTGGATTGGTGGACAAAGGTATCCACCCAAGATTTTAGAAAGAAAGTTGATCAGAGAAAAAATAATGAAAAAGAATTTGCAAGCCATATTGACAATCAACTCTATCTGATAGATTTTGATGATTTAGGTTCGATTATATACAAGCTTTCATCTGGTTGTACAACCAAAGAGGATTTAATTAAAGAAATTGATAGGCTTGAAGAAACTCCCGAAGCAATTCGTAAATTAAGAGAAAAAATTAAAAGCAACGGTGATAAGTTTTTTAAGGAATCATTTAAAGACAGAAATTTTCAATCTAATTGGGAGAAACTGTATAAAACCAGAAACAAAGTAGCTCATAATAATCTTTTTACCCAAAAGGAGTTGGACGAAGCCCAAAAAATATACCAAGACTTAATTCAAACAATCAAGAACGCGGAGCAGAAACTTGAAGGACTGATATTAACTACTGAAGAAGTAGGATTAATACAAGAAGAAGCAAATTCTATAGAAGATAGACAATATCCCATCGAAAAATTGATGGATATAGTAGGAAAGTTACCATCCAAAAAATTGATGGCTCCATTAAGAAAGTCACCATCCAAAAAGATGGATCTAGTAGGAAAGTTACCATCATGCCATTCTCTTATCACTCCTTCTGGCTTAAACTTAAGACGAATGAAAACCGAAAAATTGATGGATGCATTAAGAAAGTTACCATCCGAAAAATTGATGGATCTATTAAGAAAGTCACCATCTGACGGGTTCTTCGGTTTGTGCTATGCAATGGACGGAGTTATAAGGGATGAAACCCTTATAGAGAAGGACATTGATGCGATTTTGTCAATTGTTTTCGATCTAGAACGAACTAATCAATAGAACTCTTGCAAGATAAGGATTTAGTCGATTTATGCCACCCTTTAGGAAGTTGATGGGTGCTGCTACTGAGTCGGGATTCCTTGAGTGTGTAACACAGCAGAGTATGGCTATCGATTAGACATTTCAAGGCAGATACTCCGCGAAGTCTTGTAAGTGTTCTTTATCATCGGCTTAATTTTGCCAGTGGGAAATTATTATCGGTAATTAACAATTCTTCCCCTAGTTTGAGATTGTATATCAGTTCGGGCAGTTTGGCTTGAGCTTCTTGGAGAGAGACAATCATAATTTTACGGCAAGCGGGAAGATGAAAGGACTTTCTAGGCCGATAATACTAAATCCGTTGAGTAACGCACAGAAAACGGGTTTCTCCGAGAAACCCGTTTTCTACTCATGCAAAAATAACCAGATTTGTTATAATTTCTCGATTCTAACTGATCGACGCAGAGAAGGGATAGGCGAACCGAAAACCCTCTCCATTAAGGACTCGTGTTAAACTGATTAATCATGCTGGTGTCTAGAAGCGACCTATGCCAAACTTAACCTTAAGCAACGAACAAGTAATCGAATTAGTCAAACAACTCCCCGAAGCACAGCAACAGGAAGTTTATAAAATTCTCATCCTCAGTCAGTGGAGACAGTTGGAACCAGTATTTAACGAAGGAGCAGAAAGAGCTAGAATCGTAGCCAAAGAACGCGGCCGTGATTGGGATACTATGACCGAAGACGAGAGAGAAGAATTTATCGATGAAATCGTTCACGAAAAATAGTGACCTATGTAGTTGTTTTTGATACAAATATATTAATCTCTGCTTGGCTGTCTAAAAGCAGCCCTACATTTTCCTGCTTATCGTTAGCGAAGACGGGATCGGTATCTTCAGTAACCTGCCAAGAGATTTTAGACGAATTAACCGAAAAACTTCAGCAGAAATTTCAAATATCTGAACGGGGACTTAGAGAATATATCGCGGAAATTCGTCAATTTTCTAGCCTTGTTCCGATAACAAGACAACTGAGAGCGGTTCCCAACGATCCCGATGACGATATGATCATAGAATGTGCAATCGCTGGCAAGGCTACCCATATTATCACGGGAGACAAACATCTTCTTTCACTGGTTGAATATCAAAATATTCAGATCGTGAAAGCAAAAGACTTTTTGGACTTTTTAGATCGAAATAATAACCATGAATTATGAACTTTACTCAATGGGATTTTATTAAAAGATATTCGCGAAGCAAGATTATCCGCAGGAGACGTGGGGACATTGGTAGAAAAACATCAAATCGAGGGATTAGAAACCGGGTATAGTGTCGAATTTTTCGATAGGTTGGGAAAAACGATTACTGTTGTCACCCTGCCCGAAAATTCCCTCCGTTTCCCCACCCACGAGGATCGACCTTGACTCTACAGGACTGATATTTTCCCATCTTTAGCAGAATATCGGCATCTAGAAGAGGGTGCGATCGCACGGCAGTTA
>NZ_JASJFF010000767.1:0-2947 GCF_030065435.1 Microcystis sp. M53603_WE2 | reverse complement strand
TTAACTCTGGCGCACCTTCGACATAACCATCCTCACTAATCGTTGATTGTCCACCATTTTTAATTCTTAATAGTGCATCGGGTTGAGGTTCATTGTCCGCATCAAGACGTACCGTACAATTATCGCCCAATTCTGTTCCGGGTGTATTTGACCAATAGTTACCTAACCAAGTAATAATACGCGCATGAGGGTTGCCATGGTTCGTAATTCTTAGGGGAGAAGCCATAATATAAACAATTCCTTCAATGAGTTCTGCTTTTTTTAGATTTGGCATAGCATTATATCTACGCTCAAATTCACGACGAGTAAGCTTGTCCCCATTTTCTAGGTGTGGGATGGTTAATTGAGGAGAAATTGTTGCAGTTGCTATCATCTTTGTATTTCCTGTCGTCAAAAAATGGGTAATTCTAAAGTAAATCCGGGTAAAACGTCCTCCCCAGATAAGGTGGTTGGTAATGAGATGATTTCTACTTCCTGATTTTGGCGATAGATGGCTACCTGTTGACTAATGGGATCAATTAACCAACCTAGTCTTAAGCCACTATCAAGATATTCCTGCATTTTTGCTTGGAGTTGAGTTAAAGAATCAGTATGCGACCTTAATTCTATCACAAAATCAGGACAAATTGTGGCAAATTTTTCTTGTTCTTCTCGGGGTAAAGCGTCCCAGCGTTCATTAGCAATCCAAGCGACATCAGGGGAACATTTACCACCCTTGGGTAAGGTAAAGATAGTAGAATAACTAAAGACTTTTCCGAGTTTTGTTTGACGATTCCATAACCAAACAAAGCCGTTTAAATCTGATTCTCGATTTCCACTAATAGCAGCAATCGGGGGCATAATAATTAATTCTCCTGCAGCAGTTTGTTCAATTCGCCAATCGTCGTTATTATGGCAAAGTTGATAGAATTGCTCATCGCTTAAATTGACGGATTTTAGGTTTAAGGTAATGGGTTCGACGGTAATCATGGGATTTAATTTTCTTGATTAAATACTTGAGAAACTTTTAAATTAAGTTGACTAAATATAGAGGATTTTACTAAGTCATCATTGCTAAAATTACCAATTTCTGTATAAGTATTTCCTCTTAATTCTAAGACTAAAATGGTTTGAGTTTGAGGATCAACTATCCAGTATTCGGGAATCTCACAATCTTGATATTGGCTTCTTTTAGCGATGTAATCTCTCTCTCTTTGGATTTCTCCAGGGCTAACCACTTCAATGACTAATAAGGGGGGTAACATGGAAAGAAGAATCGTATTTCTCTGGGAGAGTAATTGAATATGTTCTTCTCGAATAATGGTTAAGTCAGGATAACGGTTTTTCGGTTCGCCTCTCACTTCTAATTCTAAACCATGTCCTCTGACTCTATCGGTTCCTAGCATTAAAGCAAAGACTAGAAAAAGACGATTGGCAATCTGAAAGTTAAGTCCTGATTCTGGTGGCATTTCTATCAATTTCCCGTTAAATAATTCATAGTTTTCCTCTGAATTATCCTCATACTGTAGATATTCAGCGAAGGTTTGAAAGCGGGGTTTTGTGGTTAACATTAGAGTTCACTCCATTGTGAATGATTTGTAATAGTAAAGCCGAATATTTTCTATTCTCGTTTTTTCTAATTCTTGTTGGGCTGTACCTACCCACATATTAGGTAAAATATCTTGATGTTGATAAAAGCTGTGAACTTTTTGGGCAGTATAATTAAGTTTAAAACAATTTATTAGATCCTGAGGATTTTTGAGATTGTAGTAAAGCACTGGGTTATGATTGGCTTTTGATAAACCTGTAAAAAATAGACTTGATGCTTGGAGAGGTTTTAAGGCTGATTTAGGAAAATGTTGCCACACTTGATTGATGGTTTCTGGTTTGAAAAAATCATCTTCTCTAACTTCGACATAAATTTCGATTTCACTCTTACCATTGAAATAAAAATCAAAACCAATTAGGTTAACAAACCCACTGAGATAATTACTATCAGCAGCACCGTCACTTAAAATAAAAGCGGTTGCTAGTTTTTCGGGATAATCCCCAATTCTGATGTGCATTTTTACACTAGAATCGGCAAGGTCTGTTCTTAAGTCAATACCAGCACTTAGGACTTCTAGCAAGCTAGAAGTCAAAGTTGTCTCCTAAAAATCGCTGTAATAGAGAATAATCTAATTGAACACCCACACGGTTCTCCACTTGCTGAAAACAAGCTGGAGATTGAGTTAGATATTTTTGCCACTCTTGAGCTTTATCTTTAAACAAGAGCATAAACCTTGAGGCAATCAGTTTATCCAATTCTATCTTACAAGAGGCTTCAATACTACAATCGCCTTCAACTTCCATCACGAAATCTTCAAATAGCCGCAGAGGATAAACAGGCTCAACATCGAAAGCTTGTTGATGATTGCGAATAAATTGTAGTCTTTGCTCTTTGATGGAGCTTTTTTGAATGTCAGCAACTATCATAATTTCAAATTTTGCTCAAGAATATGCCTAGAAAGTCTCAAAATTTTCTCCCTGAATCTAAATCTTCTAGCACTCGTGAACCAAGGAAAAGCGGAACCTAGAAGAGAAACAATATGTACTCCCCTGCTCTCCTAGTCCAGTCACAGTAGGTTGATTGATCAATTATAGTCATAGTAGGTTGATTCATGAATCAATCTACTATCAGAGCAACAACCCGTACTCCCCTGCTCCCCCTCTCCCCTGCTCAAGAAGCTTCTTCACCGAGGAGATTCGTGCTAGAATCTGGGGGATTACTCTGCGTCGTCTCCCGCAAAAGGAACTGTATAGTCGAAAACAGTCATGGGAGCGATCGCATTACGATCACGAGAGACGGTAGCGGTATTTTCCCGTTGGACAGGAGCAGCATTGCGGGGTGTTAGTTTTTTGGTTTTCATGGGGTAAGTCCGACCTAATTTATTTGCACTAACCCATACTACCCCTTCCTATGTGATGG